>NZ_ARPM03000096.1 GCF_000388175.3 Holospora undulata HU1
ACTTCTCTACGATCGTCACTCAGAAGAGCCTTAGCAATTTGACGAGCTCCACCCTGATAACAAAACTGCCCTAATCCTATCTGCTGCGTTCTTAACGCAACACGTTTTTCTTCTTTCAGAAATCTTTGCATAAGAAACATTATTTAACTTGTAAACAATTTCATTCAGCATGACGTATATAAGAAGAACATTAACTTGTTCAATTTAATCACTTATTTCAATTCCATTTTTCGTAATATTTTTATAATGATTTAGCTATATTAATAATTTAAATTGATTATTGATTATCGTTTCAAAGGGAAACGTAAAATTTTTATTAAACGTTAGGTGTTGGATATTTTTGTGTTAATGCTCGCAAAATATTTATTGAGAATCCCGAATAAAAACAATCAATATTTAGATAATTATTTTTTTGTATGCTAGGGAAGGAAAAGGACGTAAGTGTTGTGAAGGATTGAGCATATCTAACTTGATTTGGCCAAAAATAGATATCGTTGATCGAGAAAGAATTTTTGTTTCTTCAAAAAAGACAACTTGTCAATGAGAAAAAAAAGATATATTATATACACGAATCGGCAATGGTGCCGAGGAAATGTATTAGAGAACTGTATGCTAAGCAAAGATTTTGACAATAATTCCCAAAAAAATAGAGAAGCAGAGAGCATTCTTGAGAAAAATTTTGAAGACGCTTTTAAAGCGCTTTTAGAAGACACTTTAAAAGATCAAAAAAATTTAGAAGGAAAGATTGTAAAAGGTAGAATTGTTTCCATTGATCATGACGCCATCATCGTCAATGTTTCATCTAAGTCCGAAGGGCGCGTCTTATTAAAAGAGTTTGGAGATGCTGAGCGAGAAGCGCTTAGAGTAGGTGGACAGGTTGATGTTTATATAGAGCGTTATGAGGGAAGAGACGGTGGCATGATATTGAGCCATCAAAAGGCGATTCAAGAGGTTACTTGGATGAAGCTTGCTCAGGCTTTTGAAGAAAAAAAGCCTATTTCCGGAAAGATTTTGGGAATGGTAAAAGGGGGGTTGAGCGTAGATCTGGGGGGAACAGTTGCGTTTTTGCCGGGAAGTCAGGTGGATATTCGTCCTTCTAGAGATTCGGGTGAGCTTGTTGGAACTGATCAGATGTTTCTCATTGTAAAAATCGATGAGGCAAGAGGAAATATTGTAGTTTCTCGTCGTGCCGTGTTAGAAGAAGAGCGTGCTTCGGATAAAGCGCGTCTTTTGTCAGAACTCAAACAAGGAATGATTGTTGAGGGGGTTGTAAAAAATTTAGCTCCTTACGGTGCGTTTATTGATTTGGGGGGGATTGATGGATTATTGCACGTTTCGGATCTTTCCTATAACAAAAGGGTTAATGTTGAAGATGTTTTGCGTGTGGGGCAGACTGTTAAAGTGATGGTAATTCGCTTTAATCGCGAAAATGAAAGAATTTCTTTAGGACTGCGTCAGCTTGAAAAGGATCCATGGCAGACAATTCACGAAATGCATAAAGTAGGAAGTATTGTGACAGCTACCATTACAAATATCACTGAATATGGTGCTTTTGCAGAGCTTAGCGAAGGTATTGAAGGGCTTATTCACGCACGAGAGATGACTTGGCATAAAAAAGATGTTGTTCCTACTGAAGTGGTTTCTCAGAAAGATGAAGTAAAAGTTATGATTCTGGAAATTGATGCAACGAAGCGAAGGATTTCTTTGGGCTTGAAACAGTGTACAGAAAATTTGTTTGAGGTTTTTTCTAAACATCATCCTGTAGGAAGTCAATTAGAGGCAGAAGTTAAGGGAGTTACAGAATTCGGTCTGTTAGTAACGTTACCTTATGGTATTGAATTTGCGGTGCATAAGTCGGAGCTTTCTTGGACTCTTCCTTCAGATGAGGCGCTGTCTAGGTACCATGTCGGCCAAAAAGTACAGTTAAAAGTCACCAAGATTTCTTGCGAGGAAGAATTTATCGGTCTAAGTATAAAACAAGTGTCTAGTGATGCCAGCATGGAGCGTTTGCAATCTATAGAAAAAGGGCAAAATGTTAAGGCGCGTATAGTTCGTATTGCGGATTCAGGGATAGAGGTGGATTTGGGAGATGGGGCGCTTTCTTTCATTTCCCGCTCAGAACTTGCTGAAGATGCGGTGCACCAAAATCCTCATTCTTTTAAAGTTGGGGATATGATTGAGGCAAAGGTAATGAAAGTTAATGCTAAAACTCAGCAAATTCTCTTGTCGATAAAAGCTCTAGATCTTGAAGAGCGTTCTCGTATTTTATCTGAGTACATGGGAGAAAAAGAAAGTAGTTTTTGTTCGGCTTTAGATCGAGCGTTGGAGCAAAAAGAATAAGTTATTACTTTAAAAGCTAAAGGGGAAATTATGTTTGATTTTTGTGTTAAGACTTTTCTTTCTTCTTTGGAATCTGGAGAGATTAGGGCTGCTTATCCGAAAGAAGATGGGACTTGGGGGGTAGATGCACAGGTCAAACAAAAAATTTTAGCGTTATTTGGCTCTAGGGAAATGGGAATTATAGAGCAGTATTATATCGATAAAGTTTCTTTGTTTCCTAGAAGATTTTCTCTTGATGATGGTGTTCGCATAGTCCCTTTTGGATCGTCTATTCGACCGGGAGCGTGTGTTTCAAAGGGGGTGGTGGTTATGCCTCCCTCTTATGTTAATATTGGTTCATATTTGGGGGCAAGAAGTATGGTAGATAGCCATGTTTTGGTGGGGTCTTGCGCTCAAATCGGTGAAAACGTACATCTTTCTGCAGGTGTGAGTATTGGTGGGGTTTTGGAGCCTATTGAATCTCTTCCGGTGATTATTGAAGATGATGTTTTTGTTGGGGCAGGGTGCGTAGTAACTTCTGGGTTTCATGTAAAAAAAGGAGCTGTTTTAGGGGCTGGGTTGTCTTTGTCACGTTCTATTCCTGTGTACGATACAGTGAAGAATGAGGTTTATTACGGAGAAATTCCCGAATATTCTGTAGTGGTTCCTGGGACTCGGGCTATTTCTAGTGTTTTTCGCGATACACAATTGGCACTTCAGTGTGGAATTATTTTGAAATATCGTGATAGTCAAACGAATTCTAAAATTGCTTTAGAAGAGGCGTTGCGCTGAATGGTTTGTTGAACAAAACCGAAAAAATTTGAAATAAATTAAAAAAAATATTAACGATGGGGAGAAGTGCTTGTTTGGGTGTAATTTACTGACTAGTATGGTTTTTAAAGTTGTCTTTTTTGTTGGTGTGTTTTGCTTTGGAAGCGTTCAAGGAGAAAAGGATTCTAGAAATGCTTCTCCTTGCTTTGAATCTCCGCTTTCTTTAGAAGTGTATAATAATTGTTTAAAAAAATTTAATACTGTAGAAGCAAAATTTCTTCAAACGAGTGAATCTAAGTGTACTAAGGGAAAGCTGTACCTTCAAAAACCTGGAAAGCTTCGTATTATTTACGAAATTAACAGTCAGGGACAGCGAAAAGAAATTCTTTGTGACGGAACTTATCTTACAGAGTATGTTTTTGATTCTCAGGGAGAGCTTGAGGAGAGCAGCTCCGTAAACTTGTCAGAAACTCCTTTGCAAATAGTTTTAAATACTCAAGGGATAGATCTTCGATATGTTCGTGTGGAGCGCATTGTTTCTGCAAAAAAAAGTCGAGGTATTTACACGTATATTTATCTTGTTAAGAAAGAGGATTCTACAGAAGGGAAGGTCGTTCTTATTTTTAAAGAAGATAAAGAGGCAGGTCCCCAGTTTTGTGGGTGGACTATTTACGATGAACATAACAGAGAAATTATTCTTGAACTTACAGATGTTAATACCAACGTTATTATATTACCGAAAACTTTTTCTACCTCTTCAACTCTTTAGTGATAATGCTTTATACTCATCCTGTTTTACCGCTATCATGGCATCCTCTTTTGGATGATTCATCTTTTTGCATTGGAAAAAGTAATATTCATGCATTTCAGTGGATTCAAAAAGAAAAATGGCCTTTTCAGCATCTTAGTATTTACGGTCCAAAAGATAGTGGAAAAACTCATCTGGGGATGCTGTGGGCCAAAAAGCATCAAGCAGTTTGGTTGCCTTGTGCACACCCTTCTTTTGTTGATTCTAAAAAAAACTATGTTTTGGATGTTGATCCTCACTGTTTTAATGAACAAGATGTGTTTAGATTTTTAGAAGAAGTGCACGCTTTGGAAGCGTGTTGTTTGTGGCTAAGCGCTTTTCCTTTACATGTTCATTGCTCTCATTCTGCGTTGCGCTCTCGTTTTATTACATTTTTGTGTACTCAGATTCAAGAGCCTGATGATGTGTTGTTATCAAAGGTTTTAAAAAAGGCTTTTCGCGACGTCGGACTTATTGCTTATCCGCAAATTTTGGATTTTTTGATAAGGCGAATGGATCGCTCTTTTTCTAGTATTAGAGATGTTGTCGGGAAAATTCACGACTATACTTTAAAACATCGTGCTAATCTTAGCATTTCTGTTGTTAAGTCTGCATTAGACTGGTAAAGTCTAAGTGAAAAATAAAAAGTGATTAAATTTAAAATGTATTTTTTGATTAAAGGAGTAGTTCTATAGTGTTTTTCTTAAATAGAGAATAGACGTCGCCTCATTCGCCCTTAAAGTTAGCTTAGTCGTTATAGACAAATAATTGTCCAGTCCCAACACCATATATCATTGGATTGTGATCAAAATTTGACGGATTTTGCTCAAACTCTTTAAGAATGATATCAAAGAGAGTTTGATATTTCAATGAGTTAAGCTTACGTTGATGATTATAATATGAAATATAAAACCAAAGCTATCTAATGCTTTTTAAGTTTTTCCAATTGCTGATAATATATATTTTTGTTGTATATTGTTTGATAATTCTGTTTGTGCCCCCCACTTGTCCATTGGTCCAAGGATGTCTAAATTGTGTAAGGCTATGCTCAAGTTTATGAGCTTTACACGTTGCATCAAAAGGATGGGGGTTGTTTTTGGGACAAAGATGCTCAGCTAGAAGCGCATAGGTAAATTGAGCACCATTATCAGTCCGGATCTTAGAACCTGTATTCATGAATAAAAAAGTGTGATATAAAAGGATTGGAGGTGTAGAAGAAGAATTATCCAAGCGATTTAAAAGAGAGGGTGGGAAGTGAAAAAGCATCGTTTTGATAGCGGAAATAAAAGCAAATACAACAAAAAAGAGGGGCAATGCAGTATGTTATATAATCA
>NZ_ARPM03000095.1 GCF_000388175.3 Holospora undulata HU1
AGGCTTTAGTTCCTTAATCAGAAATTCTACCCAAGCTTGGAATAATACTGTGTCGCAAGAGCCCTTAAACCCCATTGGTGCTATCGGCGTGTTATTAACCAAACCGGCAATACTGTTTGTTCTTTGATCATATTTTCCACTCTTTTTGCCAGCCAACTTTTCACTGTTTCTTCCCCAGTTTCTGTCTTTGCACATAGCCATATCAATGCCGCTTGCATCAATACAAGACTTGGATAACGCTATATCTTTGATCGATTCTTGATACTAACTTCACTTTTCTTTGCTTGCTTCCACGTGCAAAAAGTCTTTTTTTTAAGCTATAGACTAATCTTTTTAACCGGTAACTGATTGCAAAAATACTTCCCCCAAATTCTTGAGTAGCTTTTTTCAAGGTCGTATCTTGGGTTTCTTTGACGTACGCTTCAAGCTTTTCTAAGTCAATCTTTTTTCTGAGCCATCACACCTCTTAGAAAAATAACTTCCTTCTTGTCTGTATTTTCTATGCTACCTTCCTATCGCTGCTACACTTATTTTAAATAGGTGCGATGCTTCAATATACCCACCCCCTTCATCTAAATGTTCTATTATCCTTTGTCTTAAATCGTTGCTGTAGCTCTTTGTCATTTTCCTTTTATTGTACCTTATTCAACCTAAATTACTATAGTGCCCCCCCATCCACAAACAGGTGATTGTCTTAGGCTGTCCCCTTGTTTTTCAAGAAAAAGATCCTTTACCCTATCCCACCGATCATCCCGAAACGCATTCTTAAAAAATACAGAAAGAAATTAACTTAATTGAGGACGAACCTTAAGAGGATGTCAGAAAAATACCGTATATTTTTTAAAGGGGGGACTTTTTTTTAGAATTTTTTCTGATATAATCTTTAACCAGATGCCCGCTTGGCGTAATGGTAGCCGCAGCAGACTTAAAATCTGCCGATCTTTCGGTCGTGCCGGTTCGAATCTGGCAGCGGGCACTCTAAAAGGATAGTATTATAGATCATGAGTCGACCTTTATCAGACAATCAGAAAGTTTTTGGCGATCCGATGATTCGCATTTGTGATGTTTCTAAATACTATGGAGATGTTCCTGTTATTCAAGATTTAGATTTAGAGATTTATTCTCGGGAGTTTTTTTCTATTCTTGGAGGGTCTGGATGTGGAAAAACGACTTTGTTAAGGTTGCTTGCAGGCCTTGAAAAACCGTCTAAAGGAAAAATTCTCGTCAATGATATTGATGTTGCTTCAACTCCTTTGTATCAACTTCCTATCAACATGATGTTTCAATCTTATGCGCTTTTTCCTCACATGACAGTTATGAATAATATTGCCTTTGGGTTGCGCACTCAAAGATGGTCTGCTGCAGCCATTCAAGAAAGGGTAGAAGAAATGTTAGAGTTGGTGCATATGACCGAGTTTATCCATCGCAAACCGTCACAACTTTCTGGAGGACAACGACAGCGTGTAGCTTTGGCTCGTGCTTTGGCTAGTTCTCCCAAGGTATTGCTTCTGGATGAACCCATGGCAGCTTTGGATAAAAAGCTTAGAGAGCGCACCCAGTTTGAACTCGTCAATATTCAAGAGCAGTTAGGAATTACTTTTGTGGTAGTTACTCATGATCAAGAAGAAGCAATGACGATGTCTTCTCGCATTGGAATTATGGAGGCAGGTCGTATCAAGCAGGTAGGAACGCCAGGAGAGATTTACGAATATCCTAATTCTCTTTCGGTAGCAAAATTTATTGGATCTATCAATGTATTTAAAGGTCAGGTGACAGGGACTTCCGAAGATTATGTGTACGTGTATTGCCCTGCATTAGATCAAGAGGTGGAAGTTTCTTATTCTTCTAGCGCTCCGGTAGGGGCAGAAGTTCATGTGACTGTTCGTCCCGAAAAAGTTGTCCTCTCGGTTCAGAAACTTGAACATGTTTCTAATATGACTGAAGGTGTTGTTACAGATGTGGCTTATCTTGGGGATGTTTCAATTTATTATGTTACGCTTACTTCAGGGCATGTAGTGCTTGCCACTCAACCAAATCTTATGCGGCTTGCAGAGCGTCCCATCACATGGGATAGTCAAGTGTTTTTACATTGGCGCCCAGAAAGCAGCGTTATGCTAACGATTTGATTGTGTGAACGGCGTCTAGTTGAAAAGTGCGAAGTACTAGGAAGTAAGCAGAAAATCTACCTAAAATCTTTTTACTTTAGCTCTCTTTCGGTCAAACATAAACACTCTGATCTAATGTTTAGGTGAAGGAATTAGTGTGCTCATAGATGCAAGCTTTCATAAGGGAAAAATCATTCAAGAGGCTATAGAAGAACATGTTTTTTCTCTTTTTTTACGCTTTATGGATCTTAGTCTTATTAGAAAAGAAATTGGCTCGTATAAGAAGGGAGCTATTGATTCTCTTTTTAAGGATTATCTTGGATTAGTTTTAATATGATTCCCATTCTTTAGTGATTTTAGAAAATAAAGTTCTAGATCTTGCACAATTTTTTTTATTTTTTCAAATTTTTCTTTAATTTTAATGAATTTAAGATCTTCTTCAGAATGCGTTACGGAAAATCTTCTTTGAGATAAATATTCTTTCTTATATTCTTCTTTATCTATAAGCTAACGCTTCAAGATATGAGTAAAGATTGCCTAAATGCATAATATTGAAAAAATTTTTCCAACTTTTCGCATTTTTTAAAGCATAAAAATTAGCAACATGTTCTTTTTCATTCATTTTTTCGTTTTGGATGCGATCAAAATACTTTTGAATGATAGGGGATCTAATTTGACTTCAGTATAAGGAACAGGTTCAAGTATACGATTGAAGAGATACGAAAATTTGAAACTATCCAGGAACGTATGCTTAAAAATTGAAAGTGTTTTCTCTTTTAAATTTCTTAATTCCAGCCCTATTAAAAATATTTATTCTTTTTCATTGATGATAAGGACTTCTTGTACATTTCTCTAAGTTTAAAATTTAATTTGTCTATTTGTCTAATCCTTAGATCAGACTCAAAAGCCTTAAATCTAGAAAAACAAGCATATCTTACTGATTTTCTGAAAAGATCTGAAATTTCTTCATCGTCTGCTTCAGAATCTACAAAAATGAGAAATTTTTCAAAATCTAAAATATTTTCATCAAGTAATTTTTTCTGATTTATATTTGATCAACTTTTTTTTAAATCCTGATTAAGCATCTTCGCGTTTGTTATCGTGGTCAAAATTAAAGTACAACAAATAATAATTGTTATTTTAAACATTTTTTATTTTATATATAAATAAAAAAATCTAAATTATTGGCAACAATCGTGGAAAAAGCCGCATTTCATAAAGATAATAAGATGAAAAAGATAATCGAAGATGTTGGACATATACTTGCCTCTGCATTCTTTTAATCTAAATTTTATCAAAAAAAGTGAATTCAGGAAAAGCATAGTTGCTGCTGCACGCATTGTTTTATTGACGATCTTTAATTATACTTTGTTATAATTTTTTATAAATTATAACAAAGCAACTTTATTTTCTATATTTTATTTGAATCTTATTTGTTTTCATCAAAAATTATTGATATTGTCTTCTTTTATATTCAAAGTATTTTCTGCAAAATTCTTAATCTGGTTCATTTTTTCATTAGCTGAGATATTTTCTTGAGAAAAGATTTTTACTATCACATTAAAAATTTCAGCTCTTTGTTGTTCTGCTCTTTGTTGTTCTGCTCTTTGTTGTTCTGCTCTTTGTTGTTCTGCTCTTTGTTGTTGTTCTGGTTTAATGTATTTTCATCAAAAATATGTTTATTTCTATCAAAAATATTATTAATTAATGAAAACATTTCTTTAAATTTTGTTTTAATTATTGTAGGAAAAATTGAGCCGACTTTATCTGGGTGAATCAAAAGCAAAAATTTCTTTTTAAAACTATTGATATTGCCGTGTTTCATATTCAAAGTATTTTCTGTAAAACTCTTAATCTGATTTATTTTTTCATTATCTGAGATATCTTCTTGAGAAACGATTTTTACCATCGCATTGAAAATTTCAGCTTTTTGTTTTTGTTCTGGTGTAAAGTTATCTTCAATTTTTATTTCAGATCCATATTTTTTTTCTTTTAATTTTCTTCGTTCTTCTTCTTGCTTTTTTTCTACATTTTCCATTTCCTTTTGTAGGACGCTTACTTGTGAAGGTGCTTGTGTATATGCGTTTTGTAGACGAATTATCATTCCATTCATTAATTGACTGAACACCTTGGAAACTACCGATGCGGGAATGTTTCCAAACACTTTAGCATCAAAAGCAGCAGCAGTCATATAATAGGAAAGATCTTTGCGTACAGAAAAATGAGAATCTTTACAGATCAATTTTAATACTTTATAAATTTGACCTTGAATTTTTTTAAACTGCGGAATAAAGCTAGATTCAGAATTTTGTATTTCTTCATTAGTACAAGATTCCAGAATCTTTTTTTCAAACTTCTTGAATGTTTCTTCCAAAAATTTTATTTGAAATGATGTTTGTGGAGTTTGTGCAAGAGAGTGAGGCACTCTCATAGTAGTAGAAAGACTTTCCCCACTAAATATATCGTCTAAGCACTCTTCAGCAAATCGTTCAATTATGCTCATTTGGTGAAGATTTTTAAGTTGAGCATAGACATTGTCTATATAATTAGAAATCTTTTGCAGATAAGTAGAGAGAGTATTTGGTTGTGGCTTTCTTCCATCTTCAGCATGATTTTGACATGTAGAAATGCTAGGATTTCTTAAAAAATTACTAAATGTAGAGCGCTTATTTGTTTCTGACATATTGATCGCTTCTTCGATATCTAAAATTAAAGCTTTCACTAAACTTTCTTGATCCGAAGCGTCTATGGAAGCATCAAATACATCGACTTTTTCCGCATTCTTGATCAAATTTCTTAAAAGTATTTTCAAAGCAAAAAAATTCGATGACAAATGCGTTAATCTTTTTCTAAACTCACTTGAATTAAACTTATTAAATGAAAGATTAACTGGCAAAGAAGGGTAAAATTTCAAATTCATAACAGAGTTTAATGTTTTAAACATGCTTGTTTTGAAGTTATTAAAATTGTCTTGAATACTTTCAGCATATACACAAGTGCTTAATAAGCAAACGAGTAAATAAAGCTTTTTTAAATTTATCATTTATTTAAATGTTAAAAGGTTACATCATTATTTTAAAATAAAAAATTTAATTTTTAATGATTATCAATTGTAATCATTAAAAAGTGCTTCTATGGTACATTGATTTTTTTCGATATCCTTTTGATTGAGCTAATTTGTTTAATGAGAGCAAAATCTGGAAAATAGTTTGTGTTCAGCTTTTTACAAAATTTTTATTTTTTCTCTTTATGAAAAGTCAGATTATTTTTTGTGCTCCTTTTTGGATGATTCATATTTGAATGATTCATATTTTTTTGTAAGTGAATCTTAACCTTCTTAGAGTATGCATAATTCTATTTTTTCTTACATTCAAAGGGTTTAATCGCTATATTAGCAATGCATCTGGAAAGTCGCTAACATTCCAAGAGCAGTTAGGAATTACTTTTGTGGTAGTTACTCATGATCAAGAAGAAGCAATGACGATGTCTTCTCGCATTGGAATTATGGAGGCAGGTCGTATCAAGCAGGTAGGAACGCCAGGAGAGATTTACGAATATCCTAATTCTCTTTCGGTAGCAAAATTTATTGGATCTATCAATGTATTTAAAGGTCAGGTGACAGGGACTTCCGAAGATTATGTGTACGTGTATTGCCCTGCATTAGATCAAGAGGTGGAAGTTTCTTATTCTTCTAGCGCTCCGGTAGGGGCAGAAGTTCATGTGACTGTTCGTCCCGAAAAAGTTGTCCTCTCGGTTCAGAAACTTGAACATGTTTCTAATATGACTGAAGGTGTTGTTACAGATGTGGCTTATCTTGGGGATGTTTCAATTTATTATGTTACGCTTACTTCAGGGCATGTAGTGCTTGCCACTCAACCAAATCTTATGCGGCTTGCAGAGCGTCCCATCACATGGGATAGTCAAGTGTTTTTACATTGGCGCCCAGAAAGCAGCGTTATGCTAACGATTTGATTTGGTTGAGTAGTGTCTAAGGCACGTTTTCAATTAAATTTATTTTTCTGTATTTCTTTAGAATTTAATAAAAATCAAAAAGAGAGGTGTGTTAAACAAGACGGTATGCATTGCGGGATGATCAGTGGATAAAGGATTTTTTGCCTAAAAACTAATGGAGTGCTGGCGTTACAGACAAAGACGCCCGTTTGTAGAGGTTGTTTTTATCGCGTATCGCCTAGCACACAGGGAGCTCATAGAGAAATTTTAGCCTTTGGCGATTTTAAAGCCATCCATTGTCAAAAAAGAGTGTAGAAAAGCGTTTTTGAAATCTTAGCTAGTGATGCTGAAAACGAGCACGCAATGAACGATTGTGCGGGCACGTTAACACAGCGCTGGTGCTAAAAAAACAAGAACGAAGACATCTAAGTACCAAGATCCGTGGAATCTGTGATGCCCAAGATAATTCCATCGATTTTTACTTGCAAAAAGATCAGGACCATGAACCTCGTGAAGGCTGCCGATAAACGTGCGAAAAAAACTCCAAAGAAAAGAGTCGCAAGGTTTTGCCCCTCCAAAAGAACTGTTTAAAGCTTTCATATTATGATAAATATTAAATACAGCAAAAGCAAAATAAAATGATTTTAATTAATAATTTATGCTATATTCAGCAGATTTTCGGCATAGAGAGTTAGAAATCAGAAAGGAAGAGGGACTAAGCTTTAGAGAGGTGTGGCGTTGTTTTACAGTTTGGATCGCAAGCGTTATAAGGCGGTCGAAGAAAATTGCCTTCCAATACAAAAGGAACAAAATCAGCAACAAGCATAGACATGAAAGGTATTGAAAAAGGACGTGAAAGACTCTCCCGACGCAGCCCGTGCTGAAATGCTGGGCGCTCTGGAACGCATCGGCGTGACGTATAAAAAAAGCCCGCGTCATCCCAAGGTGGAGGTCGAAAAGCAAGGCATCTTTTACCAAAAGATTCAAGGCGCATCAAAAGGAAGGGCGCCCCATCGTTTTCATTGATAGGGGCGGATGTGCTCACGACGCGCCTTGCCTTGCATTTCATGGCTTGAAAGGTTATTGGCGAGG
>NZ_ARPM03000094.1 GCF_000388175.3 Holospora undulata HU1
ATCTCAAGGATGGTCTATACTTCCAACGCGTTGGATTGTCGAAAGAACATTTGCATGGCTAAATCATTTTCGAAGGGTATCTAAAGATTATGAAATTGCCATAGCGACTGATGAAAACATGAGTATGATAGCCCATTCCATGATCCTATTAAGAAGAATAGCTGAATCATGAATACAGGTTGTCAATTTCAACGCTCTATTCGACGCTATTTCGTGGTTCTTTAAAATATCTAATTCTACCTAAATTACTATATATCTTTGATCGATTCTTGATACTGACTTTACTTTTATTTACTTTACTTTTTTTTTGCTTGCTTTCACGTACGAAAAGTGTTTTTTTAAGCTATAGCCTAATCTTTTTAACCAGTAACTGAGTGTACCCCAAATTCTTTAGCAGCTTTTTTCAAGGTCATATCTTGGTTTTCTTTGACTTACTTTTCAAGCTTTTCTAAGTCAATCTTTTTTTCTGAGCCAAGCACGCCTCTTAGGAAAATAACTGCCTTCTTGTCTGTATTTTCTATACTAATTTTCTATGCCAATTTTCTATGCCAATTTTTTAGCCACCTTCCTATCGCTGATACACTTATTTTAAATAGGTGCGATGCTTCAATATACCCGCCCCCCCCTCATCTAAATATTCTATTCCCCTTTGTCTTAAATCGTTGCTACAGCTCTTTATCATTTTCCTTTTATTTTAACAAAAAAAAACATACCTAATTCAACCTAAATTAATATATCGTATGCGTCATGATCCACATTAACATTTTTCTTTAACAATTCATGTCTGTTTTTGTTTTGGGGGGATGAGTGGAGTTGATTTTTCTCAACCAACGAAGGTGATAAACATAAAAATGTTCCTCCCCCTTTTTAAAATCCTCCCCCTTTTTAAAAATTATCTTAAATAATAATCAGTGTTGTGGCCCTAACTAAAAATACTGATTATCAGGAAAGAAAAAACTGAACGTCGATTTATATTGCAAAAAAAGAAGACTAATAAAATATTCCGTTAAGAAAACAATGTAAAAACTAGATATTACACCTAAAAAACACTGAAAAAACGTTATTGGATTATTCAACAATTTAAAATCATTTTTGGTAAATGAAAAAACAGAAGAAAAATATTTAGCTTAGATTTGATTTTAGTGTTCATATTTACTACGCGGAACCTGATTCCTAAATTCTGTAGAGAGTATTACCAAATTTATCTATACCACACTTTTGTTAATTCTGCTTCCCTAAGCGTTACATTTTATAACGCTAAAAGTTTCTCCATATCATGGCACTTTAAAGCACGCCCCTGCATCCAGCGATACACACAATAAAACGAAAGAATTTTACAGACATATTGACGAGTTTCTTCATAAGGAATACGCTCAATCCATAAACACGTGCGTAACATAACGTCGTTCTCGTAAACTGGATATAAAGTTTTGTACCACTCTTTTAACTTCCTGGATCCCACGTTGTAACTAGCAATACTTAATACGTAATTTTGTCGATGTGACGCTAATTTTTCCTTTATTTCTTCAATTCCCAAGCTCATTCCATAAGTAAACTCTTTCATTCGTCTTAAATTATAGGGAAGCCCAGCTTTTTTAGCATATTTAGCAATATCAAACGGCATAATCTGCATGACACCTAATGCTCCCTTAGAACTAACAACATAGGGAGAAAAACACGTCTCTCCCAGAGCAATAGACCATATTAAAGCAGGATCAGGAAAAGGTCTTGGAAGCGCGCACGTAGGATAAGCAATAGGAAAAACATATTTTGCTCTATGCGCTGAGAGTTTTCTCGCCAAATAAATAGCTTCTGAAGGAAATTGTTTGTGTAAAATGTTAACAAAAGTCCAGCACTCCTGGATAGAGCTGAAGTGATCAATTAGGTCATCCAACAAACAGTTTACCAAGGATACGTTATTAACAGGAAGTTTCTGATTTTCCTTATCTTTTAAAATATTTAACAAACTTTCAATTACACGAGACTTTCCAAAAGATGAAGGAGAGGTAAACTTCATGACTAATGTTCGCTTTAATCTTGTCAGCGCCATTTGGCCGTAAAACAAAAAGGGATATTTTGCTGCTTCTTCAAAATACGTACGAGATTTTTGCACGTTACATTGTTTTTGGCAGCATACTCCACACCAAAATGCTGCTTTTACATAATATCGCTCTCGCAACATTGAAGAAATTATTCTTGGATCTTCCATAAAAGACTGCTTCATCATATAGGAAAAATGCTTTAACGCTTCTTTCCAGTTATTCAAATGAACTTGGACCCACCCTCCTATCCAACTGTTTTCTATTGGAAAAATTCCATTACTTTTTTCTGTTGTGCGAATAATTTTAGCAGCTTTTGTATACCATTGACGTGCTAAAGCTGAATCGCGCTCAGCTTCGCTAACGTTCCCTTTTTGAAGCAGGTCTCGAACTAAAGATCTTGCTGCGCTAAACCCTGCATACGTTGCTTGAGGATTAAAAGTATACTTTTCTGATAAAAGATCGTTCTTCCAACGAAGCCAATACTGATAGGCCACTTCTAGCTGATCTTTTCTCAATAAAAAACGAACATAAGCACGTCTTAGTATTGGCATAAAATAAGCTCGGTGGGATTTACCGTGAAACAGAGCTAGCCATTTACCATCCAATCCCAAAAGACCTGTTGCAATACGCAATTCGTGGTTAGGATGAAACTGATTTTTTAGTAAATTAATTGTTGATTGCGCGCTTTCAATCAAAGGATTTTGAGGAGAATTAATACTCAACAAGTAAATAATTTTATGTTCGTGGTCTCTGACAGAAAGTACTTTAGACCAAATGTTCAAAAAAGGTCCACAAAACTTTATTGGTACTATTGTTTCTATCCAAAATTTTCTTATTGCCTTTTGATGAGGAAAAAGATCTCGTCCGTACCTAGAAAGAATTTGTCCATATCGAATCCACCCTTGTACTGTCTGGGGAGGAGAGTTTCTGAAAAATTTTAAAATTTTAATAGAATCACAATTATTCGAGAGAAATTTAGACTCTTTTTCTTTTGTAAGCTGAGCTTGAGTTTTTTCGAAAAGATGTGAAGAGTTCGGAGATGAAGAAAATTTTTTATCATTTGCACAGGCACAACCAAAGGAAACAAAGCATATAAGCAATAAATACATTTCTAAATTTTTCAACCTTACGCGTACATAGTAGTATAAAATATTTTTTTATAAAAATAAAACGTTTTTTTACTGACATAAAAGAAAATAAATAATTGATTTTTTAATTTTGGTTGAATTTATAATAAAAAATCAAATATCTATTTTTTGGAAAAATATAGACTTTATTTCTGAATCTACTTTTTTATGATTCAACGTTTTTTATACGTGATTCTTGACCATGTCATTGCACAATGGAGTCCACATTGCTCACAATTAGAGACTCTTAACCAAAGATAGCATGATTAATTTTCGATGTTTTATTAGCGTGAAGTTCCGCAAAAATACGCAGTGTTACCTCCAGCATTTGAAGTTGTCGTGTGTTTGCAAGGGGGGGGC
>NZ_ARPM03000093.1 GCF_000388175.3 Holospora undulata HU1
TGTTGGACTAATGCGTTGAAAGTTGTCATTGACGCGGTCGATAAGATCCATGGCGGTGTTGTCATCACTGTCTCGTAATAATGAATAAACGATTCCTGTTTGGCTGGCTCTGCCTTTGTGGGCTGTGCTGCTGGATTTTAAATGAAAAATTATGTGCGCGTAGCCACGACGTCTTGCTTTGCGCAGTCATAGGGTTCAAGAATATGAGCCGCAAATATCGCTTACTTTCATATACGTTATGGCTTTTCAAATGTGCGATAAGTTCTGCTGTTTGTGAAACATTCCGCTTGCTCACAGAGCTCTTGCTTTACACCGTTAACTTTTGATCCTCCTTATACTCTTTTACGATCGTCAATCAGAAGAGCCTTAGCAATTTGACGAGCTCCATCCTTTGTCGGATAACAAAACTGCCTTAATCCTATCTTCTACGCGTCGGTTCTTAACGCAACACGATCTTCTTCTGTCAGAAATCTTTGAATAAGAAAAATTACTAACAGATACAATTAAATTTTTAAACAATTTCATTCAGCATGAGTATAGCTATAAAAAAAAGACTTTTCGTACGTGGAAGGAAGCAAATAAAAGCGAAGTCAGTATCAAGAATCGATCAAATATATAGCTATCCAAGTCTTGTATTGATGAAAGCGGCATTGATATGGCTATGTGCAAAGACAGAAGGCTGGGGCAGAAAAAGTGAAAAGTTGGTTGGCAAAAAGAGTGGGAAATAGTATCAAAGAACAAATAGTATTGCCTGTTTGGTTAATAACACGCCGATAGCACCAATGGGATTTAACGGACTTGGGTAGGAAATTTTTTGATCAAGAAACTAAAGCCTGGTCAAGGTGTTATTATGGATAATGCCTCTTTTCATAAATAATTTGTAAAATGCAGTATAATTTTTCTACCTCCTGATTTGAATCCAATAGAGAAATTCTGGGCTAATATGAAGAGGTGGATAATATAACTAAATTCTAACGCCCTATTCGACGCTATTTCGTGGCTCTTTAAAATATCTAATTCAACCTAAATTACTATAACTACACCAGTATAAAAAGATTCCGAGATAAGGAATTGAAATAAGAGATCAATTGAACAAGTTAATGTTCTTCTTATATGTTTGGCTTGGGCCCATTTTTTCTCAATAGGATTGAGGTCCGGAGAATAAGGAGGAAAATAAAGAAAAGTATGACCTGCATCTTCTAGCATTTAATTTAATTACTATAATTTATTACATAATTATAACTTTATACAACTCCATTGTCATATTCTTTTGATGATGTTTTAGCTATAGATAAATTCTGGAGTAAAAACAAGTGAAAAGCTCGTTGGTAAAAAGAATAAAAATATTAAGAACGTATAAAATATTGTTGGATTGATAAGTGATATAATAGTATGTTTTATGGGCTTATGTAATACAGAATGTTTTCAAGCATGGGGAAAGCATGCTTTGATAAAAGAGGTTAAGCTGTGATTTTAGACAATTCACAATTTCGTAAATCGCAAAAAACTTATTGAATCAGTCGGATGTAGCGTGATTTTCCCCCCCTTCTTTATTCTCTGGATCCCAATCCCGTAGAAAAATTTTTGACGAGTATAAGGCGATGGATTATGATATGCTAAATTTTAACGGGCTTTTCGACGCTATTGATTTCTTTTTTAAAATGCATAATTTAAATATTAACGGGTGCTGAAAAGAGAACAAGGGAAAACTAGAAAATAATTCAAAGCAGCAAAGAGAAATTTAATTTAGAGTTCTAAAATAAATTGCACGTTAAACGTAAAAGCGTAAGTTTTGGCGCATAAGTTTTTCTGATTTCTAAACTTTTTTATTTCTGCAAGTTGATTTTAAAAAATAAATTGTGGTATAATACCGAAGGTTTTTTTTAGATGAATACTTTAATTTCATATTTAGTGAATGCTTAAAAATAAAAATTCAAGTGGAATCGTGTTTGTTCTTTCTGCACCTTCGGGAACGGGAAAAACTTCTTTGTGTAAGCATATAGCTGCTTCGTTGGATCATATCCAAGAATCAGTTTCTATGACCACGCGGCAGTCTCGTCCTGACGAACAAGAAGGGAAAGATTATTTTTTCGTTTCAAAGAAAGATTTTCAAGCTTATCAAACTCAGGCCCGTTTTGTAGAATGGACTCAGATCCATGATCATTTTTACGGTACTCCTTTGGATCCGATGATGGAGTGTTTAAATCAGTCAAAGGACGTTATTTGTGCTTTAGATCAAGTTGGATTGCAAAAACTAAAATCCCACACAGCATTAAACGGAGAAATTGTAAGTATTTTTGTAGTTCCGCCAAGTCAAGATGCGCTAAAATTCAGATTGGAACAACGTGGGCAAGATTCTCCCGAAGTTATTTCTCGTCGCCTTGCTGCAAGTTCCATTGAAATGCATCAATGGGTTTATTATGATTATGTTGTTTTTAATGATGATTTTTTAATGGCTGCTTGCGAGATAATGGCAATTATTCGTGCAGAAAAGCTTAAAAGTGTCTATCAGTTTGGTCGTATAAAAAAAATTATAGAGGAATGGAAATGAGTACTCCCCAAAAAACGTCGATTTTAACATTCATAGGATTTCCTTTTGTTATGGTGGCTCTTTGGGAGTTTGATGAAGAAGGAGAAGAAGATTTTTCTTTCGAGGATCTTTCTTCTCGAGTGCACCTGATTACTCAATCACACTATAATCAAGATCATGCAGATCAAGAGCTCGCGTCTCTAGTTCAATCAATATATACTCAAGGCATTGAAAGGGGAAATTTGTCTCATGTTGCTACTTTTACGGCCCCAGGACCTTTTACTCCGCTAAGGGCAACAGTGGCTTTGTTAGACGGTCTTCATGCGGGCGCTTCTTTTCGCGCGCATTACTGGAACCTTTTCCAGGTATTGTTTTCAAAACACTGTGGGCGAAGTAACGTTCTTTGGGCTGTAGATAATGGAAGGCAAGCATGGAGCGTTGGATACATGATGCTTAGAAAAATGGTAAAAGATTTGGTACTAGAGGTTCGTGAAGACGTGTCTCAGGCAAGTTTAGAAAAATTTCATATACACTGCCAAGAAGATTCTTCCATATCAGAGCCATGGGAGACTTATTTATTGTGGCGGCATACTCCGGTGGAAGATGTGTTAGAGATACTCAAAAAGTTTGCTTTAAGTATTTTGTACGAAGATGTTATGATAAAACGAAAAATGAAGACATTTGAAGAAAAAATGTTGAATGTTTCCGGATCTGCTTGAATGAAACGTATAAAACTAGGTAGTTTATTCTTTTTCCGTGATGTGTAGAAAACGACAGAGTGTTCTAAATTTCTTTCGGGGATTTAAGGGTAATTAGGGGCGTATAGTAACCAAAGTTTTTGTACAACACGACGAGGTTTTGTAGATATGATTCACGATTCAAGCAAGAAAGTGCGCGTTGCTCTTATTGGTGCTACCGGACTTGTTGGGCGCACTGTGTTAAAGTTAATAATGGATGATAAAAATACGGATTGTTGGTCTATTTCTTTATTTGCTTCAAAATCTCATGAGCTTTCGATAGAAGGTATATCTTTGAATGTTTCTTCTATTGAGCAAGCAAATTTTTCCGATTTCGATCTGTGCTTATTTGCTACAGGAGAAGAGGTTTCAAAGATTTGGATCGAAAAAGCTTTGCACGCCGGAGCGCGGGTTGTGGATTCAAGTTCTTGGCGTCGATTAGATCCCCTAGTTCCATTGATAGTTCCCGGCGTAAATCACAAAATACTGAAGAAAGAAGATCGGTTATGTAGTCATAGCAATTGTATTGTAAGCCCTCTTGCTTGCGTGCTTGCTCCTATTCATCATTTATATGGGTTAAAATGCGTGTATATTTCCACATATCAATCGGTGTCTGGTGCAGGAAAGCAAGGGGTAGAAGCATGTTTTATGGAAACTAAGAATAAATTATCTGGTCAATGTGTAAACACTCATTATTTTCCAAGAAGTATTGGCTTTAATGTAATTCCGCAGATAGGTGATTTTGATACGCAAGAACAGAGCAGTGAAGAAGAAAAAATTCAAAAAGAGTTACAGCGTATCTTGCAAACTGATTGCCCGATTTTTAGTATTGCGGTACGAGTTCCTGTTCTGAAAGGGCATGCTTCAGCATTATGGGCAGAATTTGAACGCCCGTTTTGCATACAAAAAGTAAAAAACATCTGGAATCAGTCTACCCATGTAGAAGTTTCAAACAATTATTTAACCCCAGAAGAAATACAGGGACGGTTTGTCGTTTCTGTGGGAAGGATTCGTCAGCTTAGTCCCCATCATCTGTCTGCTTGGGTTTGTTCAGACAATACATTAAGGGGGGCAGCTTGCGATATGATTGACATTGCCAAGATTATGATATGCCAAATGTTTTTATAAAAAACAAGTTGGGGAAGCTTTTCCTTACTAAGAATAGTCGTTAGATCTTTTGCGTAAGGGAGGAAGGAGGTTTCGGTTTTTTAAGATAAGGTTTTAGAGTTGATTTTATTTAAAGAACGCTATATCCTTATGAAAATTGGTGAAAGTGTATTGCTGTAATGTCCCAAGTAAAAAATTCTCCTTTTGTTGTTGGGTTGTTTGCTCTTTTAGCAGTTGCTCTAAGCATGGGGTCTCCTTTCATAAAAATTTCTTATTTTTGGGATCGTCCCATCATCACAGTAGGGAAAACAAAGATTTACGAACAGGAATTTCAAAAGTTATTTCTGCAAAAAATTCGAGCGTTTTCAGTGTTAAGAGCTTCCGGTGCGCTTTCTATGCTTCCTTCTCAGAATGAAACGCAGTATATACTGGAAGATCTAGTCAAGGATGTTGCGCTAAGGGAAGAAATTCGATCTTTGGACTTTCAGGTTTCTGACCGATATATTAAGCAGCTTATCGCGCGATATCCTGAGTTTCAAGACGGAAAAGGACAATTTTCAGAAAGAAAATTTAGAGAAACGTTAAAAAATTTATCCCTAGGATTGAAAGAATTTTTATCCCTTGAAAAGGAACGCGTTTCAAAACAAAGATTAAAAAGAGCAGTAATGTCACAGTTTTATGTTCCAGGTATCTTAAAAAATTGTATTGATGAAGCTGTATCTCAAAGAAGAACAATACGTTGGAGAGAGTACAAAATTTCTGATTTTAAAAAAATTCCTTCTCCTACTTTACAAGAGTTAAAAGATTTTTATAAAAAGAAGGAAAAAATCAAAGCACCTTCTGCAAAATACGTTGTGGCTTTACAGATTTTTTTTCACCCAAAAAGTGATAAGAAGATGATCGAAGTAGAAGAAGAGCTTAGTACAGGAAAGTCTCTTGAAGAAATTGGAAAAAAATTGAATCTTCAGTATAAAGTTGTTTCCGTTCAACGACCAAAGGATGTGAATGCTTTATTCTCGGAAAAAAGCACTCCAGAATTTAGAAATACAGCATACAGTAAAGTAACGATGATGAAGCCAAAAAGTGATCCTGAAATCTTACAAGATAGTCAAGGAACTTACGTAATCCAAGTTCAGCGTGTTGAACCAGAACGGGTGTTAAGTTTTGAGGAAGCAAAACCTGTATTAAAAGCGCGTTGGCTAAAATTAGCTCAAAAAAAATTAGCAAAAGAAAAAGCGCTAAAAGACCAAGACAAAACAAAAGTTAAAAGTATGCAAAAAGCTTATAGCACTTGGCTAAGTCCTAATAAAGAAATTCCAGAGACGGTTTTAAATGTTGCTTTTAGAGTTGCACTTCATGAATTTCGAGTGATAGAAGAAAAAGGGAAAATATTGCTTGTGTATTTAGAAAATATAGAAGTACTTTATAAAACGTCAGAACAATTAAAAGAAATTCAGCAATTACTTCAAGAAGAATGGAAAAACAGGGCCTGGGGCAGCTATGTGCAAGGATTAGTAAAACAATATCAGGTAGAAGTAGACACAAATCGCATTCAAAATATATTGAAAAATCAAAAAGGAAGATGATAATGGTTGCTGTTTTGAAAGAGATCTTTGAAATCATGGAAAACAAAAAAACAGAGTACATCGTTTCGATCGATGTTTTAGACCGATGTTTTTTTACTGATTTTTTTGTTATAGGACAGTGTCGTACTTCGCGGCATATGATTACAGTGTGTGATGCATTAATGGCGTGGGCAAAAATGCACAAAAGAGAAGTACGTATTCAAGGACGTAATGAGGAAAGCACTTGGATTGTTTTGGACCTTGGGTCAGTCTTTGTTCATCTGTTTTTGGAGGACACAAGAAAAATATTTGATCTAGAGTCCTTGTGGGAAAACTCCTCCCCTAAACAGTATAAGCTGATTACCCATTCCGATTTTGGAGATTCTTGTTAGTATGGTGTTTGATTAATAAAATGATTACAGACTCTAGAAAAAAAAATCTTTTATGTTCTATGGAAAATTAACTGAAGAATGGGCGAAAAATAGAAAATTAATAAAAGGTGTTTAATTGGAAGAACTGGTAGTAGAATTTTTGTAAAAATATCGATCACAAAAACCTAGACCGTAATAAAAAACTAGTTGGAATAAATCTGTTGGATGTTCGGTGTTTTTCTTTTACTTTGCTGAGCTGGTTTAAGTCCTATAAAAAAATTTTATGCTGATACGGAAAGATAGATTGAGGATAAAATAAATGCTACCTGATAAACTTTTTTACAATTTAGAAGATTTTTCTAATCTTTAAATTTTAAATTAATTTACTATAACTCTCTTTTAAAGTTTAGTTTTCGAAGGAAGGAGTATAGTTAATTTTTTAGCTAGCTTCCTAGCTTCCTAACAAAGCTCTTTGCACATTAGATAGTATAGTCACGCGATCAAAAAGATGAAGCAATGTGATAAAATTATTTTTTTATTTAGTGTTGGTATAACAAAATTACTATTGTTACCGAGATATTTCAGACAAAGAAAGCCTTCTAGATTTTTATTTGCAGGGACATGAAGAAGTTGCATTAATTTTTTTAAAGAAAAAATCAATGGCATTAAAAAACTTAATATAATTTAATATACCTATTCAATTATAGCTTATACTAGCCCAAAATTTTCCCATGGGATTGAGGCCAAAAAAAATAAGGAGCGAAGAAAGTTAAAAGTTGGAAACGAGATATCATCATAGATACCCAAGGACACCTTTTGCACGTTAAAGTCCAAGCAGTATTCATTATCATACTCCCCCTCACTTTTTTGAAGGGGCTTTAAAAGATCCGAAAGAGAGGCTATTTTATTAAAAATAAACAACAATGTTTAATGCAAATGAACCTATCATCCTTAATAAATAAGATAACAAAACTATTAGCTTTTCACAATTCCCGCGCAGAGACTTTTAAAACCTTCGTACTTATCGATCAGCAAAATATTCAGCATCCTGCGCTGATCCACAAGATGAACGCTCCACCTTCAATAAAATCCAAGCTTGAACGCGTCAGGCGTTTTTTTAAAAGGACAAGGAATTGATTCTGGACTCTTCTCAAAAGCCTTGATATCAAGCATTTGGGAGCCAGTT
>NZ_ARPM03000092.1 GCF_000388175.3 Holospora undulata HU1
AGAGCGTATATCTCAAGGATGGGCCATACTTCCAAAGCGTTGGATCGTCGAAAGAACATAGGATAGCTAAATCCTTTTCGAAGGGCGTCTAAAGATTATGAAATTGCCATAGAGATTGCTGAAAACATGAGTATAATAGCCTATTCCATGATCCTATTAAGAAGGATAGCTGAATCATGAATACAGGGTATAAAAAATATTAGCCGGGAAATAGCTAAGTGCACGCCATCGCACGTATTGTTTTTTAATGAATCGAGATTGGGCGCTCATTCCAAAAGTCACGAATTATGAGCGCGGTACCAGGCCACAAATTCCATTTAAAATGGTTATTTTAGTCTAATTTTACCTAATATCGATACTGAGCATATGAATGTATTTTTATCTGAGCGTGTAAAGAAGTATCCGTCTAATAAAATTGCGTTGATCATGGATGAAGCAAGATGGCATAAATCCAAGAAAATCAAAATAAAGAAAAGCGAAGTCAGTATCAATAATCGATAAAATATATATCGTATCCAAGTCTTGTATATATTGATGAAAGCGGAATTGATATGGCTATGTGCAAGTACAGAAGGCTGGGGAAGAGAAAGTGAAAAGTTGGTTGGCAAAAAGGGGAAAAAATGGTATCAAAGAACAAATAGTATGCCTGTTTAGTTAATAACAAACCGACAGCGCCAATAGTTTTTAACGGACTTGGGTAGAAAAATTTCTGATCAAGGAACTAAAGCCTGGTCAAGGGGTTATTATGGATAATGCCTCTTTTCATAAATAATCTGTAAAATACAGTATAATTTTTCTACCGCCTTACTTTCTTGATTTGAATCCAATAGAAAAATTCTGGTCTAATATGAAGAGGTGGGCAGTATGCTAAATTTCAACGCTCTATTCGACGCTATTTCGTGGCTCTTTTAAATATCTAATTCAAAATAAATTACTACAAATCATGACTTCTGGTCGTTTCTATTGAGCGTTTCAAATTAAAAAAATGTTGTAAAAATTATATAGTAGGGATTATAAATTAAAGTACAGACAAAATATGTAAATTTATGTACATTATTATTTTGTAAAGAAGTTGAATTTTTTAAAACGGGCTATTGCTTTTATTTTCCATCACAGGTAACATGAAACTTGATTATTTAGTAATTGGTAGAGTAATGAAGTGTTCTTTAGACAATTCTGTTCCTTTCTTAACTGTCTATCCTAGACAAGCGCATCAAACTAAGGGACAGATCCGAGCGTTGCGTCTTTCAGGGCGCATTCCTTGTGTACTTTATGGCGAAGGTCCTTCTGAAAATGTTTCTGTTTGTGCAAAAGATATTGCCAGTGAATTAGAAAAGCCTGGGATTTTTAGTCGTGTTTTTCAAGTTCAAGATCATGGAAAAGTTTTAATAAGTTCTATTCAGTTTTGTAGTGTTAAGGATAGGCCTGTTCATGTTGATTTACGTCGTTTATCAAAAAATCAAAAAATAAAGCTTTTAGTTCGTATTGCTTTTCTTCATCAAGATAAGAGTGTTGGAATTAAAAGAGGAGGCGCATTAAACGTTGTTCACCATCACCTTGAGATTCTTGCTCCTGCTGATCATATTCCTGAAGTCATAGAAGTAGACATTAGCAATCTTGATATCGGGCAAACGATTCATTTGGAATCGATTGCTTTGCCTAAAGATGTTCAGGTATTGCATGTAGAGAAAGATGAAGCTATCGCTAGTATTGTACCTCCGTCTTCTGGAGACAAGCTTGATGTTCAAGAACATTCTGATTCACAATCAACTTCTGTATAGTTTTTTATGCTTTATGATTGGTTGTGGGTTGGGCTAGGAAATCCTGGAGATGAATATCAAATAACACGGCACAATGCAGGATTTCTAGTATTAGATTCTATAAAAGATTTTTTTCAGAAAGAGCTTCAGGAAAGCCGTTCCTGGGAAAAAAAACAAAATGCTTTTTTGTCGGTGTTTTGTTTCCAAGGGGTTTGCATTTTACTTTGTAAACCTTTATCTTACATGAACCTTTCAGGTACTGTAGTTTCATTACTTTTAAATATGCATAATATTCCTTTGCGGAATCTTGTTGTATTTCATGATGAGTTAGAGCTGGGCTTTGGAACCTTAAGATGGAAAATTGGCGGAGGGCACAAAGGGCACAATGGAATTCGGAATATTTCTGAAAGATGCGGAAGCGATTATAATCGTTTTCGGGTTGGTATTGGTCGACCTTCAGGTTCTGCAGAAGTA
Organism: Holospora undulata HU1; assembly: GCF_000388175.3. GTDB lineage: Bacteria > Pseudomonadota > Alphaproteobacteria > Holosporales > Holosporaceae > Holospora > Holospora undulata_A. Next base: position 2,235 of record NZ_ARPM03000092.1, read on the forward strand.
TCTAAATTTGTTTTGGGGGCTTTTACACCAAAAGAGAAAAAAACCTTTGAGAATTTCATTTTTCCTGTTGTTCACCAAACAATTCCTTGGATCATTCAAAGCAACAATGATAAGGTTTGTGGTATTTTAAAGGAAACTTCTTTATTGAAATCTTCTAAACTTTCTGAACAATTTTAATGAAAATAGCCCTTCATGAGTTTTTTCCTTCATTTAAAGACAAAATTTACCAAGCTTTTTTGTTGTATGGAAACAAGCCCAATCTTATAGAAAACGTTATAAATGAGCTTCAAAACTTAGATCTACGTTTTATTCGAACTCAAGATGCGGAATTTTGGGACCAGCATACTTCATTGTGCGCTCCGACCTTATTCAATGTAGGAAGGACAGTAATTCTTGTTCAAGAAGTTCCAGAAAAAAAATTCTCGTCTTATCAATCGGTTTTAAATGCACTGCCAGAAAATATTCAACTAATATTGACGTCCTCTCAATTTCGGCAACACTCCTTGTGGGTAAAAAATTTTCAACAATCTCCTGTTAGAGCTTTGGTCCCTAGCTATGAAGCATCATTAGATCAATCTATTACCATTCTTAAAAGATGTTTAGAAGTCTGTCAGGTTCCGCTTTCTGGGCAATATCTGAAAACTGTAGCTCAATGGGTGCAAGAAGGAGACTGGGTAAGCACTGCAAAAACATTAAAGCTGTTGTATCAAGCTAAAAATAAAAACGCAATTCAACAAGAAGATTTGGAGCAATTATTTCATCATATTGTTATGAATGTAGAAGAAATTTTTTTACCGCTACTTAATAAGCCTGATATTACAGTAATTGAGTATTTACGTCATAACGATCAAAAGTTAAAATGGGTGCGTGCGTGGCAAAAATTAGTTTGGCAGTGCTGGCAGCTAAAAGTTTCGCTAGAGCAATATAAAAAAACTCATAAAGAAGCCCAGGAAAAGATATCAGCGCAGCACATTGCAAAATTGGCTACTCAATTGGATCCTCCAATTTTTTTTAAACACCTTCCCTTTGTTCAAAATCATATTAGTAAGTGGTCTTTAGAGTTTTTAGAAAAACGCATGGATGCTTTGTACGATTTAGAAGTTAATATTAAAAAAGATCTTTTTCAAGAAAACGATGATATTTCTGTCATTCAAATGCTTTGCTCTGCATAATTTTTTGAATTTTGTTAAACAATTATAAAATGTTACCAACATTGCCCACTTTAAGATCTTTAAGCTTTGATTGCGCTATGTAAAAGTTTTTTTAAAGAAAGAAATAGAGAGTGCTAATATCTTAGGCAATATAGTTGAGTTGATACTTTTGCCCCCTTGGAAATTGTTTTTTATGAAATTTTAACAAATTTTACTTTAAGTTGATTTTTTCTGTATTTTTTGAAAACTTAATAAAAATTCAAAAAAGAGGTATGTTAAATAAGACATTACGCGTTTCTGGATGATCAGCGGAATAGGGAATAGAATAAAGTATTTTCTTCCTGAAAAACAAGTAGCCCCAGTTCAATGAAATTGCCGTCTGTGGAGGGTGTTTTTTATTGCTATAGTAATTTAGGTTGAATTAGATATTTTAAAGAACCAAGAAATAGCGTCGAATAGAGCGTTGAAATTTAGCATACTGCCCACCTCTTCATATTAGCCCAGAATTTTTCTATTAGATTCAAATCAAGAAAGTAAGGCGGTAGAAAAATTATACTGCATTTTACAGACTATTTATGAAAAGAGGCATTATCCATAATAACACCTTGACCAGGCTTTAGTTCCTTGATCAGAAATTTTTCT
>NZ_ARPM03000091.1 GCF_000388175.3 Holospora undulata HU1
TCAAGGTCATATCTTGGTTTTCTTTGACTTACTTTTCAAGCTTTTCTAAGTCAATCTTTTTTTCTGAGCCACCACGTTTTTAGGAAAATACCTGCCTTCTTGTCTGCATTTTCTATGCCAATTTTCTATGCCACCTTCCTATCGCTGATACACTTATTTTAAATGGGTGCGATGCTTCAATATACCTGCCCCCCTCATCTAAATATTCTATTCCCCTTTGTCTTAAATCGTTGCTGTAGCTCTTTATCATTTTCCTTTTATTTTAACAAAAAAAACATACCCAATTCAACCTAAATTATTATATTTATGAACGAGCAAAAAGAATAAATGTGAGTAATAAATCTTCATGAAGTAATGAAACGGAAAAAAATCAGGACAAAAATCACGTATAAAACTTCTAAATTATCCGAAAAAATCCAGAATCAAAAGATCTAAATTTTATCAAAAAATAGGTAAACTAAAAAAAAGAAGGACGGACGATTGTTTGTATTGATGAAAGTCGATTAACTCACAGTATCAAACATGCATGGACTCTCCCCAAAGATTGGAGTGCAAAAAGTAGAACAGGTACAAAAAAGGAGATAGAATTGCTTTGCTAGGCTCTATTTTTAATTGGGATAGGAGTGTTAATAGGCTTGGTGAATATTATGTATTTATTTAGAAAGTATACGTGCTTCCTAGCATTCATGCATAAAGGGGATTTGTCACGGATAACTCTAAATTCCACAAAAGAAAAGATACGCAAAAAATCCAAAATTCTGGACATAATTTACTTTCTCTTTCCTCTTATTCTGCAGATTTCAATCCCGTAGAGATTAGACGATTCACTGATTTGCTCTATCGGTCAATTGCCCAGCCTTCATCGGGTGTGAATTTTTATACGGGATTAGCTGTAAAATATCAACCTATTGAATTTTTGTTAATACTATGGTACGGTCTGGGAGATAGAATTTTAACAAATTTGGATTTTTTAAAATGAAAAAAATAAATTATGCGTTTACTTTTTTTATGGTAGCAAATACCACTTGTTCTGCTGGTGGGTTTATTGGGAAAATCGGTTCAGAATGCAGTAAAAATATAAAAAAAGCAAAAGATGTTGTTGCATCCGGGGTGCGTCGCATAAGAGGAGATGAAAGAAGAAAGGCGCTTCGAAGTATAGTATTTACAGCTTTTTATTACGATTCAGATTCTAGCAATGATCCTGCTCCTAAAATGGCAAATACCGATACTGATGTAGAGAAAAGATTAAGAAAGGATCCAAATGCCACAACAAAACTCTCTCAATTTGAACAGGTCGTGTCAGATTTAACTAACTTACCCTTGCCTGGCAATCAAGAAAGTGAAAGATGGCGTTTTTTGAGATCTGTTGTTTCCTTCAATAACGCCGCGTACCCTGAAGACAACGAGCTTGCATTGCAAACTATTAACAGAGAACTAAAGCACGAGATCGCGTGGAGGTGTCTATCAATATGTGGGGAAAATTACACGAAGAAGTCTAATGTTTTTATACAGCATATGAGTGAAGAACAAGCAAACAACCTTTTTTTGAAGCATTCCACACAAGATGAGGTTCTATGATAACTTTTGTTAGGATCCGCTGCGTTCAATAATAAAGATCCTTTTTTATTTTTTTAAGTTGAAAATGCGTATTTAAAGAATAAGGCGATGAAATTAAACGATTTTTATATTTTATTTCTCGCCTTTATTGCTCAACCTTTCCTTTGTTAACTTCTTTTATTAAATTTGAGTTCGGTGAATACAAGATAATTTCGCTTTATGGATGTCAATTTTTAATTAAAGGTGTTAATTAAAGAATTAAAAAATTTATGCAATCTGTTAAGCATCGGTGGTATTATATTTTTTATCTTCACGAATATCTGAATTAATTTCTTTCTCATCTTTCTCATCGTTATTTACACGAACAGCACTAAGAAATTAATGTACTTTTTCATATCCAAATGGGCTAGAACTAAAATTTTTATGATGTGAAATTCATTTTTTTATATCTATAGCTAAATCAGTATAAAAAGATTGCGAAAGATGGAATTGAAATAAGAGATCAATTGAACAAGGTACTGTTCTTCTTATATGTTTTGCTTAGGCCCACTTTTTCTCAATAAGATTAAGATCTGGAGAATAATGAGGCAAATAAAGCAAACTATGGTATATTTTGCATAGCTTTCCCTTTATGGAAATTGGCGTTATCCATAACACTACCGCTTTCTTTTTGAAGGTTTGGTAATAAAATCTGCTGCACTCAAGAAGTACCCCCCTTTGTAAGCCAGATTCAAACCAATTGCAATTGATATTTGTATTTGCCAATTAAAGCGCCTATGGGATTTGTTTCCCCCCAGTCATGAGAGCCATAACACCGCTTGCCTTTATCAAAGTACCCCTGCGTTCTTGGCATATCATGAGCAAAACCACTTTCATCACTATAACCTATCTGCTTA
>NZ_ARPM03000090.1 GCF_000388175.3 Holospora undulata HU1
CTAGATGCGCACACTTCAAGCCTTTTTACTCTTTCTTAGCTATAAGAATCAGGTATCGCTATCTATTTTAATTGCAGGTTTATTTTTTCTTAGCTTAGGCTTTATTATCTTTTTTTCATCTACTGAGTGTTGGGTTTGAAATCTTAAATCTTTCGGAAAGTATACTATAGCTTTCTTTTTCTGATTGAAGCTTAAGTGCTTTTTTACGAAATTGAACAGAGAATGTCATGTTTTTATTTTTTTGATTCATACTCTAACTCAATTCTCAACTCGTTTCCATGACTTTTTTATCCGATGTTGGCTATAGCTTGTTTTTTGTCTTTTTTTAGAGCCAGCGCTGTGTTGGTAGCACGCACAATCGTGGAATCGATCATCGCGCACTCGTTATCGACGTCTTTTTCCAGCGCCTCAAAGACTACGCCCTTTTGGTTGGCTCCACCTCGTAAAACGGGATAGATAGCTATCGCTAACCTCTCTGGCAGATCTTTCCACGGAATTCCTGCACGGTAACGGTATAAACAGCCTCCACAAACAGGCGATTGTCTTTTGCTGTAAGCCTATATCCCCCGGTTTTCCAGGTAAAAGATCCTTTTTCCGATCCCTCTTCCTTCCTCAACACATAACGTCTCATTAAATACAAATTTCTTTTGAATTTTTATTAAATTCTTAAAAACCAACGAAAAAAATCAACTTAATTGAGGACGGGCCTTAATGCAATAGGTGCTTTGATTGGAGTGCTATTAACCGCATTAGCTTAATTACGGACTTTTGTTAGCACTGCAGTTTTTACGCCTTAGGTAGAGCAGCCAATTTACCTGAAAAGAGCGTAATCGTTAAGAATTATTCTTCTTTTCACAAAGGCCAGTACATGCAAAAAATTCTGGAAGACTCTGGTCATATGATGTGCTATCCTAATTTTAGCTCTGGAGGTTTAATATACCCTCAATACCTTTCTTTACCCCTCTTTCTTTCTTCCTGTTTTTACTTTTTTTTTACCTGTGCTTTTGACACATCATCCCCTATTCCTTCTTTTCGCTTTCTTTCATTACCCATCCTTTTGAAAAAGCATCAGCTTTAAATCAATTTCTTACTGCTCTTTCTTTTTTCATTGAAGGTTCACCCTTTGCACTTATAAGCCGATATTGCTTTTATTTCTGATTTTATATTTTTTTCTAAAGCTCTGTTTTTACAAAAGTAAAATTAAAACATTTGTTTCTATAACTTTCAGCACTTTTATCAGTTCCGCATTGATTTCCAAGACATATTATACCATAATTAAAAAGAGCAAAATTAGTGATATTATCAACATGCACGTTCATATTACAGCCGACATCCAGAAAAATATTCCCCTTGTTTTAGCAGTCTGTGACGGAGAAATTCTTGGAGAAAAATCTCTTATTCCCCAGTCAGATACGGTAAAGCAAGCGCTTTCTATGCTTAAACTTGGAAAAGGAAAATACGTTGATATTTGTGTTGAATCAGGACAACGAATCATATTCTTAGATGTGGGCACCTTCGAATCTGTGTATGAGATCCGCTGTCAAGGAGGTGCACTGTGGAATTTATGCCAATCCTTATCTTACAGTGCTTTGCAAATTTTACCTTGGTCTTCTTTTCCCGAAGAGCTGCTTTACGGATTAATGCTTAAAGGATGGAGGTTTGATGGGTATCGAACAAAATCCAATCCTTTGCCTAAGCTTTTTTGTAAAGATCTTTACGTTATTTACAATGAGTCCATTAAGGGCGCCCCCTCTTTAACGCAACAGATAGAACGGTATCGCACAAGCATTGAAAGTATTCATTGGACAAGACAACGATGCAATGAGCCTGCCAATATATTGACTCCTCAAAAATTTTCTCAAGATCTTACTGAGTTTTCTGAATTTGGAATTCGCGTTGAAATAATCGAGAAGGCTTCTTTAGAGTCTTTGGGCTTTGGAGCGTTACTAGGAGTAGCTCAAGGAAGCATTCACGAAGCACGTCTTGCAGTTCTTCAATGGCATGGGGCAGCTTCCTGTGATGCACCTTGGGTAACGCTTGTTGGAAAAGGAGTAACGTTCGATACAGGGGGGGTTTCCCTTAAACCTTCCTCGGGAATGGAAAGTATGAAAATGGATATGTCAGGAGCAGCAGTAGTTGCGGGCGTTATTCGAGCAGCAGCAATAGATAAGCTTCCATTAAATCTTTCTGTGGTAATTCCTCTGGTAGAGAATGCTATTTCAGGCACTGCGCAACGCCCTGGAGACATCGTGCGTTCCTTATCAGGTCAGACCATTGAAGTTTTAAACACAGATGCAGAGGGACGTTTGATTTTAGCAGACGCACTGTGGTATGCCCAAGAAAAATTTAATCCGCATCTTATTATTGATGTCGCCACGTTGACTGGAGCCGTGAGGGTTGCCCTTGGGCCGGAATACGCAGGAATATTTGGAACTTGTGAAAAAACTATTGAAGCCATTAGAACCTGTGGGAAAGAGGAAGGAGAAAAATTTTGGCATCTTCCTTTAGACTCAGCCTTTGATCGTGCTTTAGATAGTGATTGCGCCGACATGAAAAATATAGCCAGTCCTGGATATGGTGCTGGAAGTTCGATTGGAGCTCAATTTTTGAAACGATTTATTAAACCAGAACAAAAGTGGATCCATCTAGATATTGCAAGTGTAGATCATTTAACTGCAGATCACCTGTTGTGTCCTAAAGGGGGATCAGGATTTGGAGTTCAAACGTTGTACTCTTTTCTCTTAAAAAAACAGACTTTTGGGTGCTGTAACCAAGGAAAATGCTGTTCATAAAAATATTACTTATTTAAGCAACGCCTTCCCTTTTGTATGACCAAAAAAGGGAAGAGTTTTTTTATCCTTTCCTCATCCCTTGATGTGCGCATCAGAACTATTCTCGTAAAGATGTGGTTTTCTATGAAGAAGATGCTAATTTTTTAGCTTTTAGCTGATTAAATAAATATTCTGCATGGTAAGAAGAGCGTGTAAATGCAGAAGCGCTCACCATCAAGAATCCCTTCTGGTATGCACGTTTTTCTAGGCGTAAATATTCATCTTCTGGAACATAGCGTAAAACCGGATGATGGTGTGGGCTAGGCTGAAGATACTGTCCAATGGTTAAAAAATCTACTTCCGCTTCCCGCAAATCGTTCATCACTTGACTAATTTCTTTTCGATCTTCCCCAAGCCCCAACATTAATCCCGACTTTGTAAATATCTTTGGATTTAAAAATTTTACACGCTTCAACAAAAACAATGAATTAAAATACCGCGCTTGGGGACGCACTTGAGCGTATAAACGAGGAACAGTTTCTACATTATGGTTATAAACATCTGGTTCTGCCTCTACAACGCGCTCTAACGCACCAACCTTTCCCAAAAAATCTGGAGTCAACACTTCAATAGTCGTATTGGGGCTAACGCTTCGAACAGCACGAATAACATCGGCAAATTGTTGCGCCCCCCCATCAGGAAGATCGTCCCTATCTACAGAAGTAATAACAACATGGCGTGCTTGAAACTTATGAACAAGCTCTGCAACCTCTTCAGGTTCTTTTGTATTAACCTTAGTGGGGGTTCCAGTCTTGACATTACAAAATCTGCATGCTCTGGTGCAAATTTCTCCAAGGATCATCACTGTTACGTGCTTCTTGCTCCAACATTCTGAAATATTTGGGCATGCTGCTTCTTCACACACGGTAGAAAGCCCAAGGCGTCGAACCTGTTCTTGAGTTTCCAAATATTCAGGTGTTAATTTCACTTTAACCCGAAGCCAGGAAGGCTTTTCAAGACGAGCCATAAACAAAATCTCTTACAGTTATCTTTTTTTATCCTAGCATAACAAAACAAAAAGAAAAAGATTAAGCGTACTATAAGAAAGCTGAGGATAAAAACATGATGCATTGCTTGCTTAATGAATCCCCCCCCCCTTTGTGTTGGTTTTCCGTTACACTTATGTCATTAAGTTTTTTTGATTTTTGATTGTTTTCTTCATTTATTATTGCACATAAGATTTTTATTAAATTTTTAGATGTTAACATCATTTTGATATTAACCATGGTTCAATTGCTTCGTTGATAACTTAGACTTTTTTCAAATGGTATATCGTTCAAAACAAATAATTTTTTTCTTAACTTTTCTTTCTTTAACGCACGAAGTAAATGCGTTAAAAGAGAATTTTTCATCAGGAATTGGTATTTCTGTGGGAATCGGTGGCGCAAACCTTTCTACGCAATCCCAAGGAACAGGAACCCTTGCTTCATCCAAAATGAATGGCATTGGACCAACGCCTCCCTCAACTAAATACCATATTCACTTTCTCAGTGCTAGTGGTGGTTGGGTCGATAAAGTTTCAGCCCGATGGGACAATTTTTTTACCCCTAATTCAGAGCCGTTCAAATATTCTGGCTTCCAATTTAAGAATAGTTCCAACACCTACTTAGGAAATTTGTACATAGGGGCAGACCCTTACCCTTCAAATCCCACAACCGCATTTACTACAGACAAACCAAGTGGTGCTGGTCATTTAGTCATAACACTTGATCCAGATGCCCAGGCAACTGGGAATACGGCTGCCTTAACGCAAACAGATGGTGCCCACGCAACTGGAAACACGGCTGCCTTAACACGCAAACAGATGGTGCACCCCCCCCACCCAAGTCTTAGAGCCAAGGTATCGACCTCCCAAACGGAAGGCGCTGAAAATATGTGGATAGATTTTGGCCAAAATGGAGAAACGAAAAATCATAGTGGGTTTTCTTGGAATTTAGCTTTGTTAATGCAAAAAAAGCTTAAGTCTTACACTATGGGATTTCGCTGTGTTTTTGGAATTAATAACGATTATTCCAAAATAAAGTATAAGTCTAGTGCTGTAAGCACTAATGGAGACGTTTACAATATTCTTGAAAAAGAAGGTCAAACAGAAGTTGTTTTTTGTCTGAAGAACAAATGGTTTACAGAATTTATCTTTGAGTTCGGATACGTAATTGGTCAGAGCTTGCAACTTTTTGTAGGTCCTGGACTTGTACTACAAAAACAAAATTTTTCTTATCTTAATCCTCTGGAAAAATCTTATGGTAACTTATCTAAAACCGTTCCAGGATCTATGCTGGCATGTGGGGCGCGGTACGCTTTAAATCAACGCGTTTCATTAGGATTAGAATACCAGCGCCAATGGCTAAGCAAAAAAAACTGGAGCGAATTTTCTTCAATAGTTCCAAAAAATTTGTACCATCTGGGAACTCCATCGTCAAAGACCAACGCCAACTTGTTTTTAGTGACACTGACCTATATGTTTGGTAAAAAATAGAAACATAAAACGCCTGCATAAAATTTTATCGACACTTTATCAAAGCAGGATAAAGATCGTCGGTAAAATCGTAGTTCATAAAAGGTCGTGATGCTTATCTTATACAATGCCTCTTAAAAAAAATCTTTGCCAACGACTTCTATAGTCTAAACCGCTGAAATTAAATATCCCCTAAAATCTATCCTTTTATTTTATTTGTTTCAATTTAACAAAAAATTAACTCAATTTTTTCAAATTATTACCTTTACCCCACCGTCCTAAACTTTCTTTTTTTAGACCGGTCTATCACAGATTTCCAAAGAAAAAACTTTCTATAACTTTCTATAGAACAGTACGCTCGGCGGGATTTGAACCCACGACAACAGGATTAGGAATCCTGTGCTCTATCCAGCTGAGCTACGAGCGCTTCAAGGTGCATTATAACAAAACTTTTTAAAAATTTATAGACTTATTTTCTACCTAAATATTAAACCTCAGACAATCCACAAGATTCCATTTCTTCTAAAGCGCTTTGTTGTAAAACACGTAAAGATTGCAGATCTGGTATATCATTCTTTGACAAAGGTAAGCGCACCATATCTGAAGAAATCAAATTCAAAAGACGCATCAATGCTTTCACAGGAACAGGGTTAGAAGCTGAAGAAAGCGCGTGTTGAGCATTCCAGAAAAAAGATTTCTTCCATTTTCCTTCTAAGCTTTCTTGAACATAATACTTTACAAAATTTGGCCAAACATTAGATAAAACTGACACTAACCCTTTGGATCCTAATGTACTATAGGCCGGCATCAAATGATCGTCTCCACACAACAAATCAATTCTTGGAGCAGTCTTTATGTACTCAAAGGCTGTGGAAAGGCATCCGCTGGAATCTTTTAAACTTACCAAAAATGGATAATCTTTAAGAACAGATAAAGCTTCAGCAGAAAGCTTAACCCCGGTGCGCCGCGGAACGTTGTACAGCATAACAGGACGTTGAGCAATGGTCAGTAATGCTTGAAACCACTGAGTCTGCCCTTCTGCCCCAGGACAAGTATATAAAGGCGTACTAATTAAATATCCTTGAAGTTCATAGTCCTGACACTGTTTAATCCAATCCATAGCACTCTCTAGGCTATACGTAGGAACTGCGGAAAGTATGGGAACATCCAAACTTAGTCGCCTTACAAAATTTAAAATATTTTTCTTTTCTTCTATAGACAGAGAAAGGCCTTCCCCCGTGCTTCCAAACAAGATAATACCGTTTTCACATGCTGCTTGTTTACGTAGATTTCGCTCTAAGGCTTCGTAATCAATATTCAAACTGTGATCCTTAAAAGGCGTGATACACGCGGTCCACACCAAAGGATTTTTTAAAAAGGGGGTGTAATTATTCACGATGCTAAAAATTTAAATAAGTCCTGACTATTCTAAGGCGCTCTGACAGTTAAAATCAAGAGGCCCCCCTTTATTACGCCATCACTCTTATCTCCTTATCAGTAAAAAATTCCATCCGCCCCCTTCAAACTTAGATCTAACCTACACTCACACTAAAATTTTACTTTTCATCCACGCAGTACGGGACGAATCTTATCTAAAACGCCATGTACAAATCCTGACCCTCCTTCTGGAAGAAAATGTTTTGCCCACTGAACATACTCGTACAGAATTACGGATACAGGATTTTCTGTAGCGTACTTTAGCTCCCATGCGCCACACAGCAAAATACTTTTTGTAACTTCTTCCAGATACAGTACGGTCCGAAATTTAGACAATCCTGTTTCAATTATTTCTTGCAATAAATCTTTGTGAGTCTGAACTCCAAAAATAATATTTTGTGCAAAAACTGTATCAAAAGGATAAAACGTATCATCACCATCGTCACGAAACAAAGCGTGAGCTCCACATTCAATAATAGGACGCAAAAATCTTTGCAACCCATTAACACAAGGGCCATCGATCATAAACACCCCCTGTATGGCAAGTGCTCTTGCAACGGAACGAGAAGAAAAAGGTTTCTTCTTTTTTGAAGTCAGATCCTCCTGAACACAAGAATCACGAAGATTCATACTCTCCTCCATGATCTAATGGAAGAACAAGAGATATTTCTTTTCCCTTTCTTTTTAAAGTTAAAATAATTCGTTTAATCCCCTTTTCTTGTAATTGATTAAGTTGGCTTACAAAAATTTTAGGATCCTTTACATCTTGATCTCCTAAACGAAGAATTTCATCTTCTTCAATTAAGGTGCTTCTCCATAAAGAGTCTTCTTCAATTTGTTGGATTACCACTTTTCCTGAATTCGTCCCAAAAGATACTCCCATAAATTGATTGGTTTTTTGCAAGGTGTCAGACGAAAAAGACTCCACTGGAACATCTATATTCAGCTGATTTTTTCCTCTCAATATCGTTAGTTTTACAGACTGTCCGGGCTTAATAAATCCGATGATAGAACGAACTTGGATCCAATGCTTTACTGGAGTATCGTTGACAGACAGAATTACGTCTCCCGCTCGAACTCCCTTTTTATCTGCAGAAGAACCTGGAGCAACTTCTTTAATTAGAACTCCCCGCATACCTTTTTTCATATGCTCGGTTCCATACACTTCTTTAGGGTGTAAAAATACTCCAATGATTCCGCGGTGCACAAAACCTTTTTCAATGATTTGATCTACCACGATCTTTGCTCGCGCTGAGGGAACAGAAAAGGAAATACCCGCATAAGTTCCTGTGGGACTAAAGATGGCGGTATTAACACCGATTACCTCTCCATAGATATTTAGCAAAGGCCCACCAGAATTTCCTTTGTTCATTGCAGCATCACTTTGAAGAAAGAGATCCGGCCCTTCTGTATTGTCTCCGTTATCTGATCCAAATTCCCTATTTTTGTAAGAAATACGCCCAACGGTTACTGTTCCTCCCAGGCCAAAAGGATTCCCTGCAGCTAGTGCAAAATGCCCTTGCTTTACTGCTCCAGAATCCCCCCAGGTTAGCTCGGGATGAGATTCTTCAGACTTAAACGCCAAGACAGCAATATCGCACATTAAATCACTGCCTAAAATTTCAGCTTCGTAACTGATGCCAGACTGAAGACGTACTTTAACTTTTGATCCGGGACGACATACAGAACTGCTGTTTCGCTTCAAAGCCCCTTCAATAACATGCTTGTTCGTCACAACATAAATAGTTTTTTGTTTTCCTTCTTTTGAAGGCTTGGACCCTATTATGAATCCAGAACCTTGAGAAGCAACACGCTGTTTTTGAGGAATTTTCGGTCCCCCCCCTCTAAATCCTCGCTTTTTTCCTGAAGAATCTTTATCTCGAAACAAAAATCCTTCAAGAAAATCTTGTAAAAAATCATTGTCCCCAAAGGAATCATGAGCTACTTCATCCCAAGCAACCTCAATATTCACAACAGAAGGAAGAAATTTTTCAACTAGACGGGCAAACTCATCTTGAATTTTTGACAGCATCAAAGGAGGCTCTTCTGATTTGTATTCTTTTTGCCCACAAGACATTTCGGCATACGCTATGGCCATAAAAAAAATTATACGCTTAATCATCATGTTTTTTTGATCCCAAAAATCCTATTTTTCTTCTATTATTTATTATCTTGTTTTTCTAATAAAAAATCAAGATAGAAAAAATATTTTTTTATTAAAAAACGACTAACACAAATAATAATAAAGTTATTGTAATATAAAGCCCATAAAAGTGTATGAAAAATATTAGACTTATTCGCAAACTTAGATTATAAAGAATATTTATGATAAAAAGACCAGGAGGTAAGGTAAGAACTACGAACAGATCAAAATAAATAGCAAGAAGAAAATTTCGCAAATTGACAGGAGTTAAAAAGGGTGAATTTTATAGAATAGTGAATATTGTTCAAGAAGCGGAATTTAAAAAGAAAGCTGAGCATAGAAGGTCGTCTTTTGATGCCCCCCCAATACATCCGAAAATACCGCACATAAAGTTATGGCGCAAGTAAGAGCATTGTGTATGATACCATACTCCCCCTCACTTTTTTGAAGGGTCTTTAAAAGATCCGAAAGACAGGCTATTTTATTAAAAACAAACAACAATGTTTAATGCAAATGAACCTTCGTACTTAGTATGATCGATCAGCGAAAGGTTCAGCATCCTGCGCTGATCCACAAGATGAACGCTCCACCTTCAATAAAATCCAAGCTTGAACGCGTCAGGCGTTTTTTTTAAAGGACAAGTAATTGATTCTGGACTCTTCTCAAAAGCCTTAATATCAAGCATTTGGGAGCCAGTTCCTAAAATGCATTTAATGCTCGATGGCACCAATTGGAAGTT
>NZ_ARPM03000089.1 GCF_000388175.3 Holospora undulata HU1
AGGGGTTACCCTTGAAAATCCCCCTATGAAAGATTTGGGAAGACTTTCCAAACTTATGACGATTTTTACGCTTCTATAACGGCCCTTACACAAGAAATTGCTTACAAAAAAACAGTCAGAGCGCCCTTGTATTCATCTTTGTATTCATACTTCACAAGGGGGCTCAGGTGGATCAAAGATAAACTCTTATTCTTTGATTTCAGCGATCTTTTAAACTACCTGAAAAAAAGTGAGGGGGAGTATGCATTCTATTTAAGCTGTTTGTTATACACCTAGTATATAATTCTCCTTTTCTTAAAAGGCAATCATTATATGCTTATTTATCAATGGAAATTGGTATAAGAAAAAATTACATTGACGTTGAAAATTATTTTTGGTATATTTCTCCGACTTTTGTTTTTTGAGAAGGAGTATTTATGGTACCGAATTCTGTTGCACTTATCGTTGGAGGATCTTGCGGTATGGGGTTAGCAACTGCTAAAAAGTTGTCTCATCATGTACAGCACATCTGGATTACTGGACGGGATTGTTCGCATATTTCTCAGGCAGAACAAGCCATTATGCTTCATTCTCCTTTTTGTTCTGTGCGTGCTAGTACTTTGGACTTAAGAGATATGTATAGTGTGAGGCAATTTATTGAAGAGGTAGAATCTCAAAATTTGCATATTCGCTATTTATTGAACAGTGCTGGATTTTTTTATCCTATTAATTTTTTAGATCACACTGAAAAGGATTATGATGATCAGATCAATCTTAATAAAGGATTCTTTTTTATTACGCAAGCAGTAGTAAAAAACATGAAACATCATCACCAAGGAAGTATTGTAAACATTGGGTCTATGTGGGCATTACAAGCTATAAAGGCAACTCCTTCTTTGGCTTATTCTATGCAAAAGGCAGCCTTACATGCTATGACAAAAAATTTAGCGATGGAGCTAGCAGAATATCAGATTCGTGTTAACGCCGTAGCACCTGCTGTAGTTCCAAGTCCGGTTTACAACACTTTTTCAGATGAAAACATTGTAAGAGAACAGTTCGCTTCGTTTCATCCGTTAGGACGTACAGGAACACCAGAAGATGTTGCAAGTGCTATTGAATTTCTATTGTCTAATCAGGCAAGTTGGATTACTGGAGTAATTTTAAGTGTGGATGGTGGAGTGATGGCAGGAAGAAATTAGATCTTTGGTACGTTTGATCTAAAGGTGCTTAGTTTTCTTAATGACTGGTGGTCTAGTTAGTTGTGTTTGCCTTCCAGCGTTATATACAAAATTGTGGGAGGTAACTGGCTGTTTTTTTGAAGACTTCTTTACGCAGAAAGATAAAGTGTAATGAAAAATAAGTTTTTTTAGGTCGAGCAAAGTAAGAAAAGTTTTTAGGGCCCGTCTTCAATTAAGCCAAACCACAAGTGAAGCTAAGTGAATAGCGCCCATAAAATTTACGAACGTTTTATTATAGCGCGGGGCAATGGCTCTGTATTGCTTTCAGTTTAGAAAAGAAATTCTCGATCAAATGATGGATTAATAAGAGATTATTTAATTTATAATATGAAGCCTCCAAACTATTCTTTTTCGGAAGGATCACGCCCTTTTTCTTTAAGTTTTTACTCCATCAGCCTTCACGAGGTGATTCATCGCTCCCCAGATCACGGTCCTGATCTTTTATCAAGTGAAAAGCGATGGGATTGCTGGTGGGATTGCCTTAGGAATCACAGATTCCGTAAATCTTTCTGCTCAGACCTGCGGCTGATCGTCCAACAGCTTGGTTTACATCTTTTTTTAGCGCCAGCGCTGTGGTGATGTGCATGCACAATCGTGGAATCGATCATCGCGCACTCGTTTTGGCGTCTTTTGCCAGTGACTCAAAGACCCTTTTTCATATGCCTTTTTGGTTCCACCTCGTAAAGCAGGTACGGATAGCTAGCTTAAAAATCGCCAAACCTCTCTGAAGATCTTTCCACGGAATTCTTGCGCGCTAATGGTATAAAACATCCTCCACAAACAGGCTGATTGTCTTTTACTTTAACGCCCACATCCCCTGGGTTTCCAGGTAAAAGATCTTTGATCCGATTCCACTGGTCTTCCATCAACGTATAGCGTTTCATTGAATACAAATTTCTTTTGAATTTTTATTAAATTCTAAAAAAAATCTCAAAAAACAATAAAAAAATCAACTCAATTTAGGACGGGCCCTAGAAGAATAAATAAAAAAATTTTCTTAGACCAAATGGAATTAATGTTGTTTGTCTTTTTTGATGTTATTTCTTTGAGAGGTTTGCCTTTGCGTTAAGTATGAAGTAGTCATTAAAGTAAAAATTGGAATTTTTTATATTTGTTCTATAATTTTGATTTCCAAGAAATAAAAAAATATATACTTTTATTTTGAGTTTGTAAGGATTGAGCTTGTTCATACTCCCCCACACTTTTTTTCAGGTAGTTTAAAAGATCGCTGAAATCAAAGAGTAAGAGTTTATCTTTGATCTACCTGAGTCCCCTTGTGAAGTA
>NZ_ARPM03000088.1 GCF_000388175.3 Holospora undulata HU1
TGGGAAATAGTATCAAAAAACAAATAGTATTGCCGGTTTGGTTAATAAAACGCCAAATAGCACCAATGGGGTTTAAGAGACCTTGCGACACTTTATTATTCCAAGCTTGTGTAGATTTCTGATCAAGGAACTAAATCCTGGTCAAGGTGTTATTATGGATAATGCCTCTTTTCATAAATAATCTGTAAAACGCAGTATAATTTTTTTACCGCCCTACTCTTGTGATTTGAATCCAATAGAGAAATTCTGGGCGAATATGAAGAGGAAGACAATATACTAAATTTCAATGCTCTATTCGACGCTATTTCTTGGTTCTTTAAAATATCTAATTCAACCTAAATTACTATATAGCTAAGATAATCCAATTGGCAATATCACCGCTTTTTACTTGAAAAAAGATCAAGACCGTGATCTGGAGGAGAGCGACGCATCGTACTTTCCCCATAATTTTGGTCTGAAAATTTTTTTGTATCGCCCCCTAGTAATGTGTTGATAAATAAAGTATAATCAAAGGGGATGGTGGTATAGCTTAGCGGAAAAGCGTTACGTTGACATCTTAAAGGTCACAGGTTCGATCCTTGTTATCCCCACGATAAAAGATAAAATAATAGAATTAAGTTTTTTTATTCGGAAAAAACAAAAGAATTTTAGATTTTTTTTAGTCTTGTAACTGTAGTTAAAACGATAGCGGTGAAATGGTTCTGAATAAAAACAATAGGAATAGACCAAAAAATATTATCGAAGCTAAGTGAATAGTGCACAAGAAATTTACAGACGTTTTATGATAGCGCGGGGTAATGGTGCGGTATTGATTTAAGTTTAGAAAAAAAAAATTTGGACCAAAATTACGGCGTAAATACAATGCGTCGCTCTCCTCCAGATCATGGTCTTGATCTTTTTTCAAGTAAAAAGCGCTGATATTGCTAATTGGATTAATCTTGGGTATAACAGATTGAATAGAGATCTTATTGCTTGTTCCTCCAGCCTGGTTCCCATGTTTTTTTAGCACCACTGTGTTTGATGCGCGCACACAATCGTGCATTTCGTACCCGTTTTCAGCTTTACTGTCTAAGCTTTCAGAAATGCCTATACTCATGCTAAATGAAATTGTTTAAAAGTTTAATTTTATGTGTTAATAATTTTTCTTATGCAAAGATTTCTGACAGAATAAGATCGTTTTGCGTTAAGAACGCAGCATCGGCAAGAAAAGACCGACGCGTAGAAGATAGGATTAAGGCAGTTTTGTTATCCGACAAGGGGTGGAGCTATCGTCAAATTGTTAAAGCTCTTCTGATTGACGATCAGTCGTCATTAGAGGAGCGTAAGGAGGATCAAAAGTTAATGGTGTAAAGCGAGGGCTCTGTGAGCAAGCTGAATATTTCACAAACAGCGGAACTTATCGAACATTTGGAAAGCCACGACGTATATGAAAGTGAGTGATATCTGCGCTTTCTTGAGGCATTGCGTATACGATTCAAGGCAAGACGTTGCACGCCTATAACTTTTCGTTTAAAAAGCCAGCAGCACGGCCCGAAAAGGCAGCCAAGCGGGAAGCCTTTTATTCAACGGTGATGACACACACCTCCGGAGGATGAACCTGATGGGAGCCCTTGGATTTGACGGGTGGTATTCTTAGAAACCTTGAAGACGTTTTTTGATTAGCTGAAAAGACGTTATCCAAAGGCGCCGTTCTACCTGATCTTGGATCAAGAACCCTACAAGAAAAGACACCCAAAAGCAGCATTATTTCCAGCCCAAACCAGCCCCCCATCGAAGAATGAACATGTGCGCAATAATCGATTTTTCGCCTCTGCCAAAAAGTTTTGCGAGAGTATGCTGCAATTTTTTCGACCAAACCTGGGACAGCATCGCCAGGGATCTTGTCGAGCGCGTCAATGACTACTTTTAACGCATTAGTCCAACACTTTCAGTTTGATTTGGTATATAAAAGACTTGGATACGCTATATATTTTATCGATTCTTGATACTGACTTCGCTTTTATTTGCTTGCTTCTACGTACGAAAAGTCTTTTTTTTAAGCTATAGCTTAATCTTTTTAACCAGTACCTGAGCTGAGTGTAAAAATATTCACCCCAAATTCTTGAGCAGCTTTTTTTAAGGGCCTATCTTAGTTTTGTTTGACGTACGCTTTAAGCTTCTCTAAATCAATCTTTTTTTCTGAGCCACCAATGCCTCTTAAAAAAATAACTGCCTTCTTGTCTGTATTTTCTATGCCAATTTTCTATACCAACTTCCTATCGCTGATACACTTATTTTAAATAGGTGCGATGCTTTAATATACCTGCCCCCTTCATCTAAATATTCTATTCCCCTTTGTCTTAAATCGTTGCTGGAGCTCTTTGTCATTTTCCTTTTATTTTAACAAAAAAAATAACAAAAAAATCACACCTAATTCAACCTGAATTACTATACATTTATTCTCTTTTTATAAATTTTACTCAAAATCATCTTTTATGATAACTTTTTTGTCAGTTTTTTCATTAAAAAATATTACAATGAAAAAAAAGAAATTTATTAATATGAAATATAAAAAAATACTTATTTTTTTCGTTTTATTTCAGACTGAAAAAAGTTATAGCGGTATATTCGACATTCCTTCTACGATGTTTAAGTACACTGCAAATCTTGTGACGACTGGAGGAAAAGGATGTGCGCGTTGCGGAACCCCTTACAACGTTTCATGCATGGATCAATATGGTAATAATAAAGAAATTTATAATAAGCCAATAGAATCTTGTTTTCAAGTAACAGCCGGTGGATGCCGCCCTAGGGATGGTGCTATGGAGGAAGCAAGAAAATACTGTGCTGGGAAAGGATTGATTTTGAATGAATCAGATGCTGGAAAAAAAGAACAGGCCCGAGGAGTTTCTAATTCTCAGTTGAAAAGCATGCAAAAAGTTGTAGACAATGTAATGGATACCGCGATGCCAGCGGCAACTTTAGCATTAGGAGCAGTTGCCGGTGCCTCAGTAGTGGGTGCGCCAGCAATTCAAGGAGCTATATCATCAAGTACTGCAATGCGAGACCAAAACCTTCAGAAAAGTTCGTTAAAGATTCAAAACAAATTGATCAACAAACAAGAAGAGGGGATATCTTCTCCTTACCATCAAAACGAAGAACGACACTATCCCCAACTGCAGCACTATTCAGAGCAACAGCCTTTCCAAGGACAAGGGCAGCGCTATCCAGAGCAACAGCCTTTCCAAGGACAAGGGCAGCGCTATCCAGAGCAACAGCCTTTCCAAGGACAAGGACAGCACTATCCAGAGCAACAGCCTTTCCAAGGACAAGGACAAGGACAGCACTATCCAGAGCAACAGCCTTTCCAAGGACAAGGACAGCACTATCCAGAGCAACAGCCTTCCCAAGGACAAGGACAGCACTATCCAGAGCAATACTCCCGGGGGAAATAATAAAAAAAATTTTCATCCTCCTAAAGCGTCTCCTCAATTAAGTTGATTTTTTATATTTTTTGAGAATTTAATAAAAATGGAAGCCACGACGTATATGAAAGTAAGCGATACCTGTGCTTATGTTTTTGAGGCATTGCGTATAGGGTTTAAGGCAAGACGTTGTGGCTGCACGCCCATAACTTTTCATTTAAAAAGCCAGAAGCACGGCCCGAAAAGGAAACCAAGCAGGAAGCCTTTATTCAACGGTGATGACAACGCCGCCGAAGGATGAACCCATCCTGTTTTGTGATGACGTGCCCCCCACCATGGAAACGAAAATCACCTGTCAGGCACCCCCATTGCCATGACAGCCTTACACGCATGAACCTAATGGGAGGCACACGCGCCTACGGTGGTATCCTTAAAAACCTTGAATAGCGCCCCCTTAAAGACGTTTTTTGATCCGCTGAAAGACGCTTATCCAAAGGCGCCAATTCATCTGATCTTGGATCAACAACCTTATAACACAAGCAAAGTCACCCAAAAAATAGAGAAAGAAAGGGGGATTGAGGTGCATTATTTGCCCTCCCCTATAGCCCATAAGTGTTGAAAGTGTCAAAATAAATGTTTAACAGCATTGAAATCCCCTCCTGAAATAATAATTAATGTTTTAATAAAAGATTTCTTTAGATCTCATGTAAATTGAAATAA
>NZ_ARPM03000087.1 GCF_000388175.3 Holospora undulata HU1
CCCTTCAAAAAAGTGAGGGGGAGTATATGGTTTCTGCCCCAGTTTCTGTCTTTGTACATAGCCTATCAATGCCGCTTTCATCAATATATACAATATTTGGATACGCTATATTTGATCGATTCTTGATGCCGACTTTGCTTTTATTTACTTTACTTTTCTTGGCTTGCTTCCACGTACGAAAAGTTTTTTTCAAGCTGTAGCCTAATCTTTTTAGCCAGCAACTGATTGCAAAAATATTTCCCCCAAATTCCTGAGCGGCTTTTTTTAATGGCATATCTTGGGGTTCTTTGACGTACGCTTCAAGTTTTTCTAAGTCAATCTTTTTTTCTGAGCCAAACACGCCTCTTAAGAAAATAACTGCCTTCTTGTCCAGGTTTTCTATACCACCTGTCTATCGCCGATACACTTATTTTAAATAAGGTGCGCTGCTTTAATATACCCGCCCTCCTCTCATCTAAATATTCTATTGCCCTTTGTCCTAAATCGTTGCTGTAGCTCTTTGTCATTTTCCTTTTATTTCACTTAATTCAACCTAAATTACTATAAAAGGGATATCACGGGATATAAAAGATGCATCGCAAATCCGAATTGCCAAAAAAGAAAAATACGGCTCCCACTTTAACATAAGGGGATAAGCAGAAGAATCAAGAACTCGCGAGAAAAAGGAGAGACAATGAAAATGTCATAGGAATGATTAAGCGATTTAAAAGCGTAGAAGATAAATATAGAAATAGACGAAAAAGATTAAGGCTAAAATTCCCCCTCATCTCTGCTATTTACAATATGGAGTTACCTAAATGATCGTTTCCGAAGAGGTCTAATATACAACAAAAAAATATTATTATCAGTGCTTGAAATAAATTAAAAAGTATTTGATAGCTTTTAATATTATAATCATCAACGTAAAATTTAAATCATTGAAATATCAAACTCTCTTTGATATCTTTCTTAAAGAATTTGAGTAAAATCCGCTAAACTTTAATCACAATCCAAACCATATGGTGTTAGGACTGAACACTTATACCAGCGTCGGATACTGGATAAACTCACACAGAAACGTATTCCAGCCAACCATACTCAGTTTTTCGTTTTCTCTCACCTCAAGGACTTTTTTACAAAAATCAAAGGAATAAGTCATCTTCACTCAGATTATTAAAGTTTAGCTAATGATAGTCATATTATTTTAGGGTAGCTATAAAATCTGCTCTACCTAAAACGTAAAAACTGACGGATTCCCATAATATGGCTGCCCTTATATCGAATATCCATGGGGTCTTAGCATGTCATGCGAAAAACTGCTTTCGTTCACTGTAACCTAGTTTTTCTTATTTTTCAGCTTACCAATCTGCCAGCAAAATGTGGGCCTTTCACGGGATCTGCCTTGGGGAGATTCAGAGTTTTTTTATACGTAACTCCAATACGCTTTTTAGTATGCCTTATCCCGAATATCTTTTTTTAAAGCTTTGTTTATATTTTTATTGGGAGTCTATTCCTATTTTTATTAGATATTAATTGATTTTTCCACTTTCTTATTGTTATATTTGAGATCTTAAATCTTTTGGGTAGCTTGACAAAACTTTCATCAGCTGATCGTAACTTTGGCATTTTTTTACGGAATTTAACTGAATATCGTCATTTTTTTTCAAGTTTTGACAAGCATTTTAGATTAATTTATTCTTGTTATATAGAGCTTTTTATGCAACCTTAGCTATATTAAGATAATACCAAATAATAGGACCAAAGTGCCAATATCCCTCCCTGAATCCATGATTGTAGTAAAAAATATTGGTAACAGGAGTAAGATTTTATAAAACAGACCTTACGTAAGCTGTAATAAGTAATGTTGGCAGATAACAAGGTTAAAATTAAAGATTTTTCCGAAGAATAGCTTATCCCTGCCATAATTCCCCAACGAATCATACATATTCCTAAAACCACTCTTCTTGTATTATAGCGTGCATAGCTTGCCAAAGACTTTAACCCAAGCTTACGATCTGCACATTGATCAGGTGCACTATAAATTGAATCGTATTCTGTTGCCCACAAAATAGCAACGATATATTTTCCCCAACACAAAGACAAACTGGGCATCATAGAAAGGGAAGCGCCGATCCATACCCCCCAACCAAATAGCACACCTAGTGCTGCCTGAGGAATGATGTATCGTTTTAACCAGGGGTACCCTAAGGAAAAAATCCATCCAATGGATCCAAGAAAAATGACCCTAAACGGCAAAGTCCACATCGCAAGAATGCTAAAAAATCCACAAATGCAGAACATAGGAATTTTCCACCCTTCTGGCCTTGAAATTAAAGGACGATTTTCAGTTCTAGGAACAAAACAATCTAAAGGAGCATCTACCCAATCGTTATAAACGCATCCTACCGATCTCATCCAAGCTGCCCCTGAAAAAAGCCATGCTAATTCCCAAAATTGTATATTTTTATTGGTTTGGAAAAGGTATCCCCAAAGACAAGGCCAAAACAAAAGCAACGTTCCGTGAATTTGAAAAAATCGAGCAGCTAAAAACCATAATTTCCAGCTTTCTTTTGAAAAAAACGTTCTTGCTATACCTGAAAAGTAATAAAATTTTCTGGACTTCATGAAATGAACTATGTTTAAAGGATTCTGAAATTTTACAATATTTTACAAAAAAAATTAAAAAACTCAAAAACTTATAAATTTTTTTAATTTATATATCGATATTGTTACAAAATTTCTAGTACTAACAAGTTTAGTAAATTGAAAAAATTTTTGTGGTTTTAATAATTCTTATCCATCTGAATTAGATTTTTTAGCTAGATAGAAATAAATTTTTTTTACAGTCAAGAGCGGATTGCGTTTAGACAATGAAAGAGGTTGATGCTTTTTTCGCGTAAATTAATTTTTTGTTCATTCAGATTTTATCTAATAAACTTATCGTTCTTGACAATACTTATCGTTCTTGACAATCAAATAATGTTTTTCATACAATGAGAAGCCAAAGAATGTCAGTAAGTTAAAGTCATACTCATGAAAAGTAAAATTTTATTAATATTATCTGTAAGCATTTTAGGAAACTTTATTTTAGAAAACACTATTCAAGCTGTTTATGGAGCTCCCCAGGGTAATGAGGTATCAATGGATATTTTGGCTGCCAAAATAGACGATTTTAACCGGGCTTTAATTATTAAATTAAGAAATTTTGATTCTGAGACAGATTCTGGAAATCGAGTTCCTATAAAAGCCTTGAAAAACCTAGATGACTTAAGTAGCTCAAAGGGTGTAAATTCTAGCTCCCAACATATTTTAGGTGCTGCGGGTGCTGAAAAAAATTTTGATGATTTTCTTTTGGGGCTAGAGCTTGGAAAAGATTTTATCGATCAGGCTGTCGTAAATGCTTCAAGAGAGTGTGATAATTTTTTTCTTGTTCCAGAAATTTTGAATCGAAACAGTTTGACTAAAATAGAGTTAAGAGATACGTTAAGATCTACTGATTCTGTAAAATTGTTTCATGTGTTGTTTGATTTAAGTGGTGTGAGTGAACATGCCTTAGGGTACGTTTTAAAAACCTTTAGCCAGGCGTATCCAGGTGTTTTAAGTGAGTCTTTTTCTTATTTATTAGAGCACGTTGCTAAAAATCCTAGTCAAAACTTTTTAAGTACTTTAGGTAAGGGGCTGTCTGTTCTTGGTAGGGCTTTTTATCATAAAATTTTTATTGACCAAAAAACTCTTTGCTCTTGTCTAGAAGATTTTGGTAATTCTGAAGATCAATTTCTAGTTCAAGCTTTGTCTATTTTACTAAGCGGAGAGGAAACAAGAAAAGAAGAGGAAGAATGTCAAACTTTTTTTGACTTTAGTTACGCTTTTTGTGCTTTAAAAACTTTTTCTAAAACAGTAAGATTAGAAGAGCTAGAGAAAATAGAGGCGCACCCTCAGTGTCTTTCTATGATTTTGCAAGCTTGGGAAGAAGCTATCTTTAACTCTCAGTTGCAAGAGCAAAAAAATAAAGAAAATTCGATCAGTGTTTTGAATTCTCGTTCGGATTTTTTTTCTTCTTTTTTTTCTAATTTTTTAGAAGAAAGCAATCCTAATGTGCTAGCTTTAGCTCTGGAGGTTTTGTTAGCTGACAACCCGAACGAAGATTTTGATACAATAAAAGCTAATTTAAATTTCGTTTTCACTATTTTTAAGTCTGATATTCCTAACGCTCTTCCAGAAACTTTTGTGCGTGTTTTTAAAATTTTGTTTTTACTTGATCCAAAAGCGCTGGGGAAAGCTGTTGGAGTTTCATTGAACACTGCTGTCGATATCTATGAAGCGTGTAAAGCAAAAAATCAATCCGGTTTTTTAGATGATAAAAATTTTAAAGATTTTCGTAACATTCTAGCGTACAAAATAAGAGATATGCTATTCCTTCCTAAAAAAAATAAATTATTAATCTATTTTCGTCCTCAAGAATTTTTTCTTTTTTCTAACGAGTGTGATTTTAATAAAGGCGAGGTGTTTTTTTACTGTTCTAAAAAATTGTTAAATTTTATTGTAGATTCCACAAATGATCTTTCCGAAGATGAAAAGGAAAGAATATTTGGAGAAATGGTATCTGATTCTCACGGGTTGGATTTTTTCGCAAAATATATGGACTTATCTGGTATTTCTTTTGAAGATTTGTCTAAAAATTTACAGGAAAAAATTCATCTTAACCTTCTACAAGTGTTAAGTGGCAACCATTGGGGAGCATTTTTAAAATTTAAAGATCTTATTGATAAGAAAATAAGTGAAAATGAGATAAAAGACGATTTTGAGGTGTATAAATGCTTTAGTAATTATTTAAAAATGTTCAGTGCTTTAGAAAAAAAGGAAAATTTTCTAGATAAGCAAAATGCTTTGAACTATTTTGATGAAACGTTCAAAAAAGATAATGTGAATTTTTTACTATATTTGATGGAAACTTATAATTCAAAGAATTATAAGAACAATATAGAATCATTAAAATATTTTAAAGTAAAGAATTTTAAAAATAGAATTAAAAACTTTGAAAGAAATAAATTACAAAATTTAAGAAAAGAAGAGCAGGAAATTGATAGAGAGTTCCTAACTCTTAGCAAAAAAGTTGATGAATTTAATTGTGCTAAGGTGAAAGAAATCATTAAACAAGATCCTGAAATTACAGAAAAAGCACTTGTAAGAGCTTTAAATATTGACAAAGATCAAAAATTGTCTGAAAAAGTGAAACATTTTTCTTTTGCTTATAAAAGCTTTTTAGATCCATCTTCGCAAATCAGGACGATTTCTGAAAATTTTGAACCAGAAGAACTGTTGTTCTTTATCGAACGAACAACCGAATTTAACGGAAGCATGAATCAAGAATTCTCAAGCTATCTAAATTCTCGTTATAAGGAAGAACAGTTTTGGCCTTCTAGCGTAGTCAGTGGAATGAGTTTTGTCGCTTATAATTTCCCTTGGTTAT
Organism: Holospora undulata HU1; assembly: GCF_000388175.3. Classification (GTDB taxonomy): domain Bacteria; phylum Pseudomonadota; class Alphaproteobacteria; order Holosporales; family Holosporaceae; genus Holospora; species Holospora undulata_A. Next base: position 5,450 of record NZ_ARPM03000087.1, read on the forward strand.
ATAAAATTTTGATGAAAGAGTTTTCTTGTAGCGTGCAGAAAAAAAACCATGAGATACTTATGCTTCAGAAAGAAAAAGAAGATTTTATTTTAGGGGAAGTAACGTATTTTTTAGTCCACGATAGTTTTGAAAAAAGAGAAAATTTTAAGTCTTCCGAGTTTTTCAATTTGGATGAAAGCGAAAAAAAAAGAAAAAAAGGAGCTTCTATTTTTTCAAAAAAAGCCAATAAAAAGTTTTCTGAAGAATATTTTCAAGCATCCACAGAACAAAGAGAGCAGCTTTTGGATGATCTGATAGATTTTTGTTTAAACGTTTTGGATGGTGAAGATTTACCCTATGAAAGGTATTTTAAAGATTTGAGTTCTTATAGAAGTTTTAAAGAAAATTTGAGGAGCCAGTATCAAGCCCATGTTTATCTGCATGCTGCTTCGATTTCTAATCAAGATCATTTTTTTCCCCATTCAAGATTAGAGAAATTTTTTGAAGATGCTTTTTCAAGAGGGAAAAATGAAGAAAAAAGAACAGAAAAAGATTTAAAAGCAAGTGCCGTCCTTACTTTATTAGATATTAACGAGTGTCCGTTTCGTCAATACGATCATAAAATTTTATCGTTAACGCATTGTAACTACTAGATACAAACACGCAAGCAGGTGCATGGATCAGAAAAGAGGAAAGTATAAAAAAATTACTCCAATTAGAAAGCTAACCTAGGAAGCCTTCATTTTTATGTATTACTCTAAAACTGGGCTTGCCCCCTACTTTTTTTATGTGTAGGACAGGCACGTAAGTTCTATTGAATTCCCTTTCTTCCAGAGTAGGTAAAGTATTTGAAGGGGAATGAAAAAAATATATATAATAAAATTTTTATACGCAGGTTAAGTATGCTCAGGCATTAAGTCTAAAGCTAGCGTATAGTTCAGTACGGGAAACACAAAAAGAAGAGAGGTAATATTTGTGTGTTTTTTTGAGAATTTAATAATATAGTAATTTAGGTTGAATTAGGTGTAGTTTTTTTGTTGAAATAAAAGGAAAATGACAAAGAGCTACAGCAACAATTTAAGACAAAGAGGAATAGAATATTTAGATAAGGGTGGCGGGTATATTGAAGCATCGCAAAATAAGTGTACCAGCAATAGGAAGGTGGTATAGAAAATTGGCATAGAAAATGCAGACAAGAAGGCAGTTATTTTCCTAATAGGCGCGCTTAGCTCAGAAAAAAAGATTGAACTTAGGGAAGCTTGAAAAGTGCGTCAAAGAAACCCAAAATATGACCTTGAAAAAAGCTGCTCAAGAATTTGGGGTACAACTCAGTTACTGGTTAAAAAGATTAGGCTATAGCTTAAAAAAAAGACTTTTCGTACGCGAAAGCAAGCCAAGAAAAGCTAAGTAAAGAAAATCGAAGTCAGTATCAATAATCGATCAAATATATATCGTATCCAAGTCTTGTATATATTGATGAAATCAGCATTGATATGGCTATATGCAAAGACAGAAGGCTGGGGCAAAAAAAGTGAAAAGTTTGTTGGAAAAAAGAGTGGAAAATAGTATCAAAGAACAAATAGTATTGCCGGTTTGCTTAATAACACGCCCATAGCACCAATGGGGGTTAACGGATCTTGCGACACAGTATTATTCCAAGCTTGGGTAGAATTTTCTGATCAAAGAACTAAAGCCTGGTCAAGGTGTTATTATGGACAATGTCTCTTTTCATAGATCCGAGAAAAGTAGAGAATTAATAGAATCTGTAAAATGCAGTATAATTTTTCTACCTCCTTACTCTTCTGATTTGAATCCAATAGAGAAATTCTGGGCTAATATGAATAGGGGGATTGAATGCAATATACTAAATTTCAACGCCCTATTCGACGCTATTTCTTGGCTCTTTAAAATATCCAATTCAACCTAAATTACCATACGCGATGAAACTTGTACACCCCCCAGACAAACACAGCGCTGACGCTAAAAAAACGAAAACTATGCCATCTGAGCACTAAGATCCTTGCAATCTGTGATTCCCACGGCAATTCCATCACTTTTCGCTTAACAAAAGGTCGGGACCGTGATCTGGAGGGGGAGAAGCGTTGATAGATCACCTCGTGAAGGCTGATGAAGTGCTTGCCGGTGAACGCAAAAACTTAAAGAAAAAGGGTGTAAGGCCTTGATCCCCCCTAAAAAGATCTGTTTGGGAGCTTAAAATTATGATACATATCTTTATAAATCCCCTCATTTGATCGAGAATTTTTTTTCTAAACTGAGTAATACCACGCCATTGCCCCGCGCTAAAATAAAACGTCTTCCAATTTTCTAGGCACTATTCACTTGGCTTCACTTGTCGTTTGGCTTAATTAAGGACGGGCTCTAAAGTGTAACTTTCCAACTCCAGAATTTTTTTTCTGATCAACAAACAAAAGCTGATTTCTAACACAGAAAGCGTTTTGAAATGCGTTAGCTAAACTCGTTTTGAAATTCGTTAGCTAAACTTTTTCAACAAAAATTCATGACTGCTCATATTTTTAACGCACTCAAAAAATCTAGAAAGGAAGTTACTTTTCGATGCATAGTCCAGAAAACACAAAAATAGTATTGCGCAAAAAAAAAATCATGGAAAAAAAAAGGTCACCCAATAATTTGTGAACAAAATCAAAAGAGAAGAAATGACCACACTCTTTTGCGCGGAAATCCCAACCCCAAGAGCACTAGAAGGCGCGTTCAACCCTTCATAACAGGCAACAAAGGCAATAACAAACGCAAAGACTACTGATTTATACAAACCTATTTCAATGTCAGTCCAATGAATTATATCCAAAGCACACTCCAAATATTGAGGTCCATGCATCCCCTGTTTTAGCACGCATGTTAAGTATCCCCCAAAAATTCCCATAACGTCCGAAAACAACGTAAGCAAAGGAAGAGCGCATAAAACAGCAATAATTTTAGGACGAATTAAATAGTATAAAGGAGAAACTGCCACGCTAACAAGTGCATTAATTTGATCTGTAATTGTCATGCTGGATAACTCAGAAGCTATAGAAGCGCCAAGACGTCCAGCCATCATTAGTCCTGCAAGAATTGGGCCTAATTCTCTTAGAATAGCAAAAACAACTAGCTCTACTTGAATACTGGAAACATCAAAGCCATGCATAGATTTCCCGCTTTGTAATGCTAAAACCATCCCAGCACATACCGCTGTCATCCCCACAAGGGGCAAAGAGTACAAAAAATACTGAGAAAATAAAACAAAAAAAACTTTCACGTTCATGAAAGGCCCCTTTCCAGGAAAAAAAGTTTTAGTAAAAAATACCCCTCTTTGACCAGTATTTTGAAAAAAAACTAAAGCACTTCTTCCAAAAAAAGCACACACTTGCATTAATGCAGACCGTTCTCCATTCATATTTTTTTATCCTTCGGGCTAAATTTTACAAAATATTTTGCATCTCGTAAAGAAAATTGATCTACATAATACTTCAAACGTTTTAATTCTTCAGGATCAGATGCACTTCCTAACACATAAAGAATTCCTTTAAAAACACGAATAGTGTAATTCTCTATTTTAATCTTATCGTCTAAAATTAAATTTGCCTTAATTTTTTTTTCGGTAATACCATCACTAATATAGTCAGTAAAATATTCCACCCCTACAGATATTTCGTTCCACACCTTGTTTACACCACTTACCTGTTTTGCAATTTTCTCCGCTTCTCTTTTCATCTCCTCATTTGGAACGCTTCCTACCAACAACACGTCTTTTTGATAAACCAGCGATTCTATCCCGTCTAACAAACCAGAATCGTGTAATAGAAAATCTTGAGAAAGCTTGAGCCGAATCGTGCTATCATCCCAAGCTTCTGATACTGTACGATCTTGAGAATTAAAAGACAAAATTCCGCATCCTTGTACCCCTATCAATATAATGCACGTGTAAAAAAAAGTACAAAAACGACTTTTAAACATACCTAAAAGCAACAAAGCAATACTATTTTCAGGATAGCTTTAAGCCTTTATAAGGTCAAGTTGTTTTTATGGATAAACTAAGAAAATGCTCTTCTGACATAATCAAATGGAAAATCGTAAAGCTATGTACTGCGTTTTAAGTACATGGATTTGCCTGCTTAAAACATTTTTTATCATAAGAAAGGTATATAGTATTCATATTCATATCAGTTAATGCATTGTTTGAAAAAATTTTTTCCCTCTTGAATCTCTTACTTGAGATTTGCTGAAGCGTTACTCTCTTCTTGAATTTTTAATTTTTAGGCTAAAACGTCAAGGTGAATATCTTTAAATATTTTGGACCAATTGCAAATACAAACAAATAATTAGAAACGATTATTTCCATTTTCCTTTCAGGCCTATTTGACCTAAAAATTATTTCTTTTCAATGATTTTCTTTTCAAATTGGTCTAGCTTTTATTGATTATTTTGCTAAAATTAAAATGCGTTTTGATTTTTTGAAAGAAAGGATGCTTCAAGAACTTCGCGCTTTGTACAGACCTTCCCCAGAAGAGCTTTTCAAAATTTTAGATTTAGGTCGGGTCTCTTTGCCAATATGTATTGATTTGGATTTTACGTTACTACAAAGCAGTTCTCTATATTTTTTTTTCCCACAAGCATTTTTTGGGCTGCCGAAACTTTTGTACACCCAATCTTGGGCAGCTTTTAAATGGTGGGTCAGTATGAAATACCCCATAAATCCAGAAACATTACCTTATCGATCATTTTTAATAGACTTTTTAAAATTGTGCAAAACACAAAATATTCCTTTGGTACTTGCAACCGGGGCAAGTTACCCCACCGCTTATGCTGTTGGCGCTTACCTAAACTGTTTTGATCACATCATAAGCAGTACACAAACAATTCATTGCGTAGGTTCTGCAAAAGCAAAAGCTCTTATCGATCTTTATGGAGAGAATAAATTTTACTATTTCGGAGACAGTAAAAAAGATCTTTTAGTTTGGAAGCACGCCTATAGTGTAGTAGCGCTAGACCCTTCTGATGCTTTTTCTAAAAGGATTAAAAATTTTTGTGCTGAAAAGCGTTGTTTCTTTTTGTATGATAGGGTTAAATAGTAGAAAGATGAAAAAGGAAAAACTTTTTATATGATTGTATCTGGCACTGTTTCAAAATTAGCAGCTTCTGCTACGCTTAATATGTCTAAAAAAGCAAAATTTTTAGAAGCTCAAGGTCATAGAGTTTTTAATTTTAGCGTTGGAGAACCCGATCTGTTTCCCCCTGATGAGCTGTTTTCTAGTGTTTTAGATGCTATAAAATCTAAATCTCACCTCTACACTCCAGTATCTGGCACGAATACCTTAAAAAAAAGTATTTTGCAGTACACCGAACAGCACCAAAAATTATCTGGATGGGATGCACAGAACGTTTGTGTTTCAACCGGAGCAAAACAAGTTATTTACAACGCGCTCATGGCCAGTTTGGAATCGCTTGACGAAGTAATCATCCCCAGTCCTTATTGGGTTTCTTATCCGACGATTGTTGAGTTAACAAAAGCACGTTGGGTACCTGTTCTTTGCGATGAAAAGAACGGCTTTAAACTAAGACCAGAAATGTTAAGAACAGCGCTAACTGATAAAACGAAATGGTTAATTTTAAATTCTCCTAACAATCCTACCGGAGCTGTGTATGATTTTGAAACCTTACATCAGTTAGCAATAGTTTTAAAAGATTTTCCTTCTGTTTTTATTTTATCTGACGACATTTATGAGTCTTTGTCTTACACTAAAGATCTTTGTCCGCATCTTTTGCATGTGTGTCCAGAGCTTAGGTCTCGAGTTTTAGTTGTAAATGGTATTTCTAAATCTTTTGCAGCAACAGGATGGAGATTAGGATGGGGGATAGGGCCTGAAGTTCTTATACAAGGAATGGAAAAAATTCAATCTCACAGTACCTCTGGTCCTTGTTGTTTAGTTCAAGAAGCTGTAGAAAAGTCTTTAAATTCAGAAGGAATAAAAGAATATTTTTGCAAGAATCGAAAAATTTTTTCCTCTAGAAGAGATACTTTAGTTCAAGCATTACGCCGCCTTCCTGGAGGGAAAAGCGTACAAGCTCCCGAAGGTGCTTTTTATGTATTTTTTTCTTGCGCGGAATTATTAAATCATCCAAAAATTCGTGCGTTAGGATGGAAAACTGATACAGAATTAGCAGAAGGTCTATTAAATCGTGCTTATATATGTACAGTTCCTGGAACTGAATTTGGGAAAAAAGAATATCTAAGATTTTCTTATGCTGTTTCGCCAAGCCTCATAGAAGAAGGGATAGAACAGTTAGAACGTTTTTTAAGTGCCTCTTTGTAGTAAAAATTTAATGTTTAGAACGGAGATTTAAAACCCGAAGCTATGTGTTTGTATTAGACTCTGTTTTAGGCTAGGCTTTGTAAACAAAATTTAAGATGAGATAACACTGCTACCTAAAATTTAAATTGTTAAGATTTCAAAAAATATACGTAAATTTTTACAAAATTAAGCAGTTAGAACCTATAAAATGCACAGTCTTTTTTATGGCCTTCTTTTGTTTCAACTGATTATTATATAGTCATTTAGCCTGAAGGTGGGATTTGGAAGAATGAAGAAAAAGCATCATAAAGTTTATTAAATGCATTAATTTGGCATTTAATCCATCGTTTCATATTGGCGCAGAATCTTTCAATTGATTTAGATCAGGGGCACCTCACACCCAACAGATTCAATGAAATCTTTAGTTTTCTGTGATCGGTGAAAGGTAGCGTTATCCATAACTCCCCCCTGACCTAGATTCAGCTCTTTTATTAAAAATTTTTCCCCCCAAGTTTCGAAGATTTTAACTAAAGATACTTTTTGTTAAAATCAGTAAAAGAAGTCTTTTAAAAGTCTCTAAAAAAGATTGTATGTAAAATTTGTGAATATTAAGAGTGCTTTAAAAGCGGTTGTGTTCGAGGGATTCAGCTGTACAAATGTAAAAGATGTGGAAAAAATTTCACGAGATGTGCCCGAAAAAGACAAGCTCAAAGCCCTTGTTTTATACGCAAGCGGCTTTTCAATGAACCGAATTGCTCAGCGTTTTGGTATCAGCGCCACCGCTGTTTTGAAGGGGGGAGCACCTTATAATCAAGGCTATGCGCCAAAGTTTAGCCCTCCCCAGAAGACAAGGAAATCGATCAATTTTTGCATTATTAAAAAAAGAAGCAAAAAATTTGGATTTTTAAAGCTTGGATTTCTAAATCCTAGGATCGTGCAGGGCTTATCGATTAGGACTTGGTGATCACTATAGTCAAACATTCAAACGATTTTTTGAACGATTAAAAAAATGGAAAATTTTACTTTATTGCATAAGATCATTGGGCAGGTTTTAATAAAATTATTCCAAGCACCCACCCCTTTCAGGGAAAAGAAAAAACCTTTTCCATTGAACAAAATAATGCTCGGCATTGC
>NZ_ARPM03000086.1 GCF_000388175.3 Holospora undulata HU1
TGCTTACAAAAAAACAGTCAGAGCGCCTTTCTATTCATCTTTGTATTCATACTTCACAAGGGGGCTCAGGTGGATCAAAGATAAACTCTTATTTTTTGATTTCAGCGATCTTTTAAACTACCTGAAAAAAAGTGAGGGGGAGTATGATCGCCCATTACCACTTTAGGGGTATTCTTGACAATATTAAAATCAATTCTTTTGGCTTGTAATTTTCTAAACTTCTGTGCGCTAAAAAGTTTTAAATAAGCTCTTGTGTTTTATAAACAGATATGGCAGAATTTGTTCACGGTGCTAAAGAATTAAGCATTGTGTATTGTATCTAAAATTTTGTGCCTTTAAGCACATAACAAGAGGACTGTTAAATGAATACGTTAAGATCGTGTGGTGTTGTAAAGTGGTTTAATCCGGAAAAAGGGTTTGGGTTTATTACGCCAGATCAAGGTGGAGCAGATATTTTCGTTCACATTACGGAGGTAAATCGCGCAAAACTTGGAACATTGTCAGAAGGCCAGCGTGTGAGCTATGAAATTGTCAACAACCGGGGACGCTCTTCTGCAGGGGAACTTGCTTTAGAGTCATAGTCCCAAAGCATCTCGCGGTCTGATGAAATTGAACGCAATGCTTAAAAAAATGTGCACGCAAGTGCAGTAAAAAGCTAAAAATTTTGTTTAAAAGCTTTTTAATACTGCTACAGCAAATAAGATAAAAGAGATTTAAGAATTTTTTATGTTATGGCTGTGGCTTTTGTTGGATACAAAAACAAAAATAGAGAATTTGTATTCGAAAAATGTGCCTTGATCTGGTCATTTCGTAAAGGTGAAGTAAGAGAAAAATTTTTTTAAGGTAAAAATTCCGAACATTAATATGGGTTGTGCAAAGCAACAAGGGGTGTTTAAGGGGCTACGTAGAATATAACTTAAATAAGGCTGCATAGAGACATAAAGTTTTTTTATAGTATAGCTAAACCAAGCTTTTTCATCTCTTTGTGCGTGTGTCGTCAATATTGCGATAGTTAAATTGTTCTGCTGTTTTTACTGAACCCTATCGATGGTCGGTTGACTATCCTCCTTCTAATCAACCTCTTGCTTGCATTCTTTGTCATCCATGATTAGTCCGACTTTTTTTCTTACGTTCTGCTGGCGCTTTACCCAAGACGTTAATGCAGTTCTGGACATGCAAAATATGTCCTTGGGTATCCGTGACACTACGAAGTTTACACTCTTTGACATTTTTCCCCCATCAATCCCTTGATTTGCAGCTTTGTCCGTTTTTTTTTGCACTTTGTAAGTCAATTGTCGTATTGGCGTTTCGTCCATCGTTTATCCGACTTTTTTCCCCAAGAGCCCTTATCATTTTCTTCCAAATTCCACTTTGTCTTGCTTGCATGTAAAACCTGTACACACTTTTCCATGGAGGCAGAAAAAAGCGCCACTGACAGCCCGTCTTTATAAGATAAAACACCCAGTTAGTAAGCGCTCTCTTGCGTTTTTTACCATAATCCCCTGTATCAAAATGAGATTTTATTAAATCCTATTGTTTGTCACTCAAATCTCTCGGAAAGGGTGTGTCATTTACCTCCTAAACAGGCTTTCTATCAGATCTTATTTAAATTGTGAAGACTAGTTCTAAATATAACGCTATGAAGTTTAAATTATTTAAAAACTACTATAGTAATATATATTAACACACTTAATCTTCATTTATTTTTTAAAACACTGGATTGTTTTTATTCGCACTCAAACGCTTTATTTCTAGATCGTATTCTGCTTTTTTAATTTTAGGTTCATTTATTTCTAAAATATTTTTTGTAATATCTTTTAAAAATTCTCTCTTAAATTCTTCTTCGTTTGTCAATTCTTTATCGGCTGCTCGTTCTAGTATACCTTTTAATCTACTATAGGGGTTAAAAAGAGCAAGATCCTTTTTATACTCAGGACTATTTTTGTAATTCTCGATGCATAACGAAAGCTTTTCAGAACAAAAAGGATTTTTAACTGCTCCATTGTATACTTCATAATATCTATTTTCTATCCAATTAGCAATAAACTCGTTATTTTTTCTTCTTACCAAATCCGCCTCGATTTGTTCCGTCATTGCACTGTGATTAAATTTTCCTAATAATGCGAAATAGTTAAATCCAAATACTTGAATCAGTACGTTTTCTCCTTTTTTGCACTTGCCCAAATCTTCATTCCTATTTCTTAGGTATTGAAAAAAAAGATTAGATCTTGTGTTATTGGTGTATTTTTTTTCTGATTTGAAAAACGAAAATAGATCTTTATCAGAAGTTTTATTTTTAAAATCTGTATAAGCTGAACCAAAGTCATTTATTTTTTGCCTTAGAATAGAACGCTTTTCTGTATCCATATACACCATCTTGGCTACTAATGAACGTACTTCTTCATAATCCTCTTCTTTGGAGTTATTGTTCGACGTATTTTCCATAAGTAGCTGAAAGACGTCCAGACTTGAAGCAAAAGCTATTTTATCAATAAAATTCATAATTTGTTTAGAAAAATCTATTTTTTTATTGCTTTCTTCTTCAAAAATTTTCTTAAGGTTTTTCTGTGCAATAGAAAATTTTTCACTTTTTAATTCGTCTTCTGTTTTTAAGAAATTTCTTAATTTAAAATTCTCTAAATCCTCTAAATACTGAGAATATTTTTCAGGACGAAAAACCATAACGCACCGTGCTACTACTTCCATATCCTGATTGAAATTCATATTAAAAAAAGAAAGAGATTCTTCTAACTCCTTTGAACCTTCAAATAAACCGTTAAACATTCCTCTAAAACACCCCCATCTTCTTTCTTCTCTACTGAAAGGAAGATTTTGAAAAGATTGTTTAAACAACTCTTCAAATTTTAAAACCGAATATAAATCTTTATTTAATAATGCATTAGGAAGAAGCTGTTTGATTTTTGTTTGTGATTGCTGGGAAATGTGTTCAAACGGAATTCCAGTCATATCCAAAAAATGTGCACACGCTTTTACACTGGATGTATTTAAAATAGACTTTTCTAAAAGATTAATCTTTTTATCGTAAGGTAAAGCTGATAGCATCATTTTAACATCATGATAAGATTCATTGAATTCTTTATTACAGAGATTTCGTAAATTCTTTGATTCATTATTTGTTCCGTAAAAGTGGAATTTTTCACAATCAGACATATGAACCCGGTCTAACTGTACTGATAAAAGGTGAAGAAAACTTTTGTACTGGTTGTCATCTAAATTAAGAGGATTCAGAATTTTTTCTAAAGTCTTTTCAAAATAACAATGTGGACTTTCTCTTAGTTGCTTGTGAAACCCCTTAGGAAGATCTTCAAATTTTAAATTTGTGGTATTTAAATAAAATAAGAACATTTTAGGATCGTCGATAAACATTTTTGAAAGTAAACTGTCTTTTATGGTTTCATAGTCCAAATCAATATAATGGTCTTGACTATTGTCTTTACTATTGAGTGCTTTCATTAAAAAATCTAACTCTTGTTTTGGAATTTCATCAAAAATACCACGAATGTTTACTCCTTGTTTTGATAAGTGATTAAAAGCATTCCATATAAGCTTTGATCCATCTTCTATTTTTTCTATTCCCCCCTTAAATTTAGAATATTGAAGAAATAACGCACCGTTTTCACTGATTTCAGTGACCCAGTGGCGCTTGTTATCTAGGCAATCAATAGCCTGAAAATGTGCAGCCAGTTCTTCTGAATTTTTTTTTACTCCATTACAACGTTTATTCAAGACATCAATAATTTTTTCAATCGTTTTTTTTGTACTGATATAGTTCTGAGCGTTTCCCAATACGTCTTGGATAATACTTTTTTCTTCATCTTTTAGCGACAAAAAGGGAACGAAGTTACCTGCTTTATTTTTGTATAGATTAGTTAAATGCTCAAACACTAGTTCATAATGATGATCCGAAAATCTATTTTCATCTTTTTTACTAAGAAAATTTTCTAGATATTTTATACTTTCTTCTCTATTAGAAAAAACTTGAGAAGAAACTAAGAAGAAAAACAACAACAAACTTTTCATAACTTTTAACAAAAAATTAAATTTTACTTTTTTAGTATACAGATATTAAAAAAAAATCAAGAAAAAATTAATATTTTTAAGTGTTGAATGTTCGATAAAATATTCACGAGATTTTCAAAAAAATTCTAAAAAGATTGTGAATTGATAATTGTGGATAGATACAGAAGATCCAAAAGAAAAATATTTAAATTGAACTTCCAATATGAACTTCCAATATCTTTTACGTTCATAATTTTTTTAGGATTGGCTGCCAACGCAAAACTTGGTAAACTGTGTGCAAGAACTTTTCCTTGTGCGTCCAGCAAGACCCGCCTTTCCATAGAGTATTCTAAAGCAATTTTGGCTTTAGAACGAAGCGCAATACTGACCCAGCACAATCTAAGTACCAAAACCCCCATTCCCACAAAAGATGCCTGAATAAACCACAAAAGACGATTTTGGACTAAAGCCATTGCGTCCCGCCCATGAAAAATAAAATCGTGAAACATGACATCTATTTAAGTTAAGGGCATCTTACAAATTTTAGAAAAATCTTTACTAAAAAACAACACAGAATAATAAATTTCCAATTTTTTATATTGACCTCAGCATATAATTTT
>NZ_ARPM03000085.1 GCF_000388175.3 Holospora undulata HU1
TCAAGGTCATATCTTGGGTTTCTTTGACTTACTTTTCAAGCTTTTCTAAGTCAATTTTTTTTTCTGAGCCACCACGGTTTTAGGAAAATACCTGCCTTCTTGTCTGCATTTTCTATGCGAATTATTCTATGCCAATTTTTTATGCCACCTTCCTATCGCTGATACACTTATTTTAAATAGGTGCGATTTTTCAATATACCTGCCCCTCATCTAAATTTACCCTTTGTCTTAAATCGTTGCGGTAGCTCTTTGTCATTTTCCTTTTATTTTAACAAAAAATTACACCACTATACCTGCTTTTTCTAGCTACTCAATTGTTTGGCAAAATATAGATCTTTTTTCTAGATTCGCTTTTGGGGGATTTAGAGTTTTTTTATATGCAACTCCTATGCGTTTCTTAGCATGTTTTATCCCAGATGAGCGCACTCAAAGCCTTTTTACTCTTTCTTAGCTATAAAAATCAGGAGATTATTTGATATATTTCTTCAAAAATTCATTATCTATTTTAATTGGAGGTTTGTTTCTTCTAGCTTAGGCTTTATTATTTTTCTTTCATCTACTGAGATTCGGTGTTGAAATCTTAAATTTTTCGGAAAGTTTACTATAACTTTCTCCTTCTGATTAAAGCTTAAGTACTTCTTTTACGAAATTGAACAGAGTATGTCATGTTTTTATTTTTTTGATTCATACCCTAACTCAATTCTCAACTCGTTTCCATGACTTTTTTATCCGATCTTAGCTATATTATACGCTCTTCCTCAGTATATATCTCTGTTCATTTAGTGATGGGATTTGGTATTAAATGGGGGTCTTCTTACTGTGAGTTTGTGTTAAAATACTTTTTTAATACTCAAACTTTAACTCAATTCACTAAGACATACAAAAAATTCTTAATTGTTTTATTTATTACATATTTTCTTCATCTATTTTGTTATTTCTGTAATATTTTCACATCACGAAAATTTCAGTCTTAATTTTTTCAATTGATTTTAGACCGTCTTTCTTTCTAAGCACCAGATCTAACAAATTTTTTATTTATGTTAAAAGGAAAATTAAAGAAATTTGTGATAACGACGAGTCAAGCATAATATAATGCTCATAGTCCAACACGCGCTAATTAAAGAAGATCCTCCATAGCTTAGAAAAGGTAACGTAATTCCTTTTGTTGGGGCCAAATGTAAAACGCAAGCGATGTTCAGATAAACTTGATACATAAAATAAATAGATAATCCTGAAATTAACATGACTTGTTCTAAATGCAATCCTCGACGAGCAGCATTTAAGCTTCGAAAAATGATTACTGCGTATAACGCAAAAATTCCAAGGCATGCTATTAATCCAAATTCTTCTCCTGCTACTGCAAAAATAAAATCTGCGTGACCATCTGGAAGATGATCTAGCACAACTCCAGATCCAGGCCCCTTTCCCCACAATCCTCCAGAAGCAAAACTTTTTAGGGATTGTAAAATTTGGTACTGTTTTCCAAAAGGATCAGATGATTCGTACCCAAAAAACATACGTAAGCGTAAAGCAGCATGGGGAAAGTAAAGCACTATGGGAATTAAAGAGACTATTCCTGCCCCCATCATTCCAAGTACCCACCCCCATCCTAATCCTGCTATAAAACTTTGTGTTAGCGCGCTCATCAGTAACAAAAAAACTGTTCCCAAATCAGGTTGTAAAAGCAGCGGACAAGAAACAATAATAAACAAAAGCAATACTTTTAAAAATCTTAGATTCTCATTTGGTTGAGAATACTCTGACAAAAAATAAGCACACCCCATACAAAAAGCAGGTTTAATAAATTCTGATGGCTGCACAGAAATACCAAATATGTTCAGCCAACGCTTTGCACCCTTAACCTGAACTCCAAACACAACAACTGCCCATAATCCCGCCCATGCGCTAATCCCTATTGTATATACCGTGGCCTTAAGGTGCTCTTTAGGTAGGAAGCTCCCAAGAAATAAAAGAACAACTCCAAAAACTACAAAAACTAAATGTCGTTTTAATAAAACAAAGGTTGTCCACCCATGTTGAGCTGCAATGGAAGGACTGGCGGCTAAAATCAACCAAGATCCTAATACAATCAACATAATAGAGCAAATCAAAATCCACCGATCAATAGCATTCCACCAAAACGCCCACAAGCTTTCTGGGGGAGGAGAGTCTTCTTGAGATTTTTTTTGATAAAAAGGAAGATTCATTCTTTTGTATCCAAAAATTGATCTCCCTGCTTTGCACTGTGTGCGTAAACAAGCTGATGTATATTTTCTTGAAACGCTTTTCCACGCTGTACAAAATTCGGAAATTGATCAAAGCTAGGACACCCCGGTGAACATAAAATTACTGCTTTCTTGTAAAGCCTTGCTTGGGACCATGCACTATACACAGCATCTTTCATGGTAATGAAATTTTCACAACAAATACTATTAGCATTTAAAAATTTTTGAAATCGCAAAGCAGACTCTCCATACACAAAGGCTTGAGTAATTTTAGATAATACAGGCTTTAGTACAGATAAATCATCTTTTTGTTTTGCTCCGCCAGCAATCCAAAATACTGGGCAACTCCAACGCATCAACGCTTGAACACATGCTTCTGGCGTTGTGGCTTTGCTATCGTCAACGCAATAAGTACCATCGTGAACTAAAAAACATTCCTGTCGATGCGCTAAATCTTGGAATTTTTGCACATTTGGAATAAATTTTTCTAGTCCACCAGGAATATGGTGCAAAACACTATAAGCCATGGCGACGTTTTGTTGAAACGCGAAAGAAAGAAAGCGATCTTCTTTAGGAAATTTTTCAAATTCTTCTTTCCACCAAATTCCTTGGGAATTATAACAAACGCAAGATGGATCTTCTTTTTGCGAACAATTTTCTTCTAAAGCTTTAAGGTAAATCAAAGGATTCCCTTTCCAATGATGCGCTATTTTTTGAGTATAATCACTTGAGATATCTAAAATGGCATGACGACTGTGTTCTAAAATCTTACATTTTATAGCACTATAGTGTTCCATAGTTCCGTGACGCTCTAAGTGGTGAGCACTAAGATTTAAGATTCCTCCTACTTCTAGTTCCCAAGGATGATGTGCGCAGAGCTCAAGCTGATAGGAAGACCATTCCAGCAAATACCATGGATTTTTGTGATGATGTTGAGCAACAGAAAAAATTGGAACTCCTATGTTTCCTACTAATTGACAAAAAATTCCTTGCGCACGTAAAGCATGAGCTATAATACTGCAAGTCGTTGACTTTCCGTTTGTTCCCGTAACTCCTAAAACCTTAGAGGTGGGAAACAATTTTAAAAACAACCCCAAGTCGCACGTCACGATTCCAACATCTGACAAACGTTTTCTGTGAAAAGTTTCTAGTCGCGCAAAGGATATCCCAGGAGAAACAACACTGTACAGCATTTTATTTGGATAAGGAAAGTCTATTATGGGTAACCCATGGTCTGAAGCTATTTTTCGTACAGCCTCACAATCATCCCATCCACTGACTTTAACGCCTTGATTTTGAAAAAAAGCTGCAGTAGCCATACCAGATTTTCCAAGTCCTAGCACGAAAACTTCAAAACGATCCCAGAGCATTAACCCTCATTAAAAATTTGTATTATTTTTTATTATACAAAAAAAATACTATTTTCCCAACACCGAAAAAAAGTATTTACCTGAAGTAAAAATTAAAGCTTTTTTGATCTGAAAAAATTATTTATACGTGAATAAAACCACGGGGGGTGCCCATAAGTGTTGAAAGTGGTTGAGATAGATATCAGGATTATAAAGTTTTAATTTTATAATGATGTATTGATATATGGAAGAATTAGAAAATATTATGTCTTTAATAAAAGAAGAAGATTTAGAGAGACTAGGAAAACTTTACGATGTCAATAGATATAATAATAAAATCACCG
>NZ_ARPM03000084.1 GCF_000388175.3 Holospora undulata HU1
ACGAGCTCCCCCCTTGTCGAATAACTAAACTTCCTTAATCCTCTCTTCTACGCGTCGGTTCTTTTCTTTCCTATGCTGCGTTCTTAACGCAACACGATCTTCTTCTTTCAGAAATCTTTGCATAAGAAAAATTATTAAACTTGTAAACAATTTCATTCAGAACGAGTATCTTATTTGAATATTTAAAATCAGGAAATAAACTCGGATTAAATTTAGACTTTATGAAGCGATAAAACGGAAAAGAATCACGCATAAAAACTCTAAATTATGAAAAAGCGGAACTAGAAAAATCCTTAAAATTTCACTTCGTGCAAGGTGTAGATCTGAATGACTCCTTGCCTAAATGTTTAGTACCTGAGTATTTTTTGCTTAACACAAACGAAACTATAGTGCAAAGCGCATAACGTTTCTATGTGTCTAAACTTTTTTCTACCTTTCTTTGCAGTTTTTCAAAAGCAATAATAGGAATAAGTAAAAATCCCATCATTACAAATGCTAATGCGCACGCTGCTGGCCAATCATGATTCACAAAAAATTCATACCATAATAGCCGGCCAATTGTAATGCATTGTTTTCCTCCCAAAATTTCTGGAATTATGTATTCTCCAACTGCGGGAATGAAAACTAAGCTTGCCCCTGCTAGTATCCCGGGGCTTGAAAGCGGCAATATGATCTTCCAAAACGCTCTCCAAGGGCGACACCCTAGTGTATAAGCTGCTTCCAGCATAGTAACGTCAATTTTTTCCAAAGTAATGTATAAAGGAAAAATCATAAAAGTAATGTACGAATATACAATGCCTAGTAAAACCGCTCCTTGATTATGAATACATTGAAAAGGACCGATACCGAAATACTTTCCCAAAATAAAATTAACAAATCCATGCATTGAAAGAATATTTGTCCAAGCACACATACGCACCAAAAAGGAAGACAAAAAGGGCAACGCTACCAAAATTAATAAAAATACACGCCACGGTTTAGAAAAACGTGTAATAACATAAGCCATAGGATACCCTAAAAAAAGGCAAATCAATGTAGAAGAAAACGCAAGGTATAAAGAAACAAAATATGCTTTTCTGTACAGAACCTGAGAAAGCACTCTATAATAATTGATAAAAAACAATCTGATTTCGATACCATAATTTTCCGTATAACGAAGTAAAGGTGTAAAAGGGGGAGTATCTACTTTAGGTTCAGAAATACTAATAATCATTAAAATCCCGATAGGAATTATTAAAAAAAGTCCAAACCATCCGTAAGGAATCATAACCCAAAATGAGCGCCATTTCTTTCCTATATGATAAATTTTTTCAACAATTTGATTGAACACCCTAATACTTACCCCGAAAAACTAGCCTGTGAAAAGCATAACGAATTTTCTAAAAGAGTACAACATTAGCATGCAAGCTTTTCAAAGCGAAATCCAAAAAAAATCTTCTAATACTATTGAAGAACTCTTCCCTTACTTTAAATAAGGTGATCAAACTTTTTAATCATTCTGTACTTCCTTTCTTTCAGTATTTCTTTTTAAAAATAGTTCACTCCAATCGCTTTTCTTACCTGCTCTATGGTCTTTAGGGCTACACTACGCGCCTTTAATGTTCCACATTTAAGAACAAAACTTATGTATTCTTCTGTGTATTTAGCTCGCTTTTCTCTGATTGGATCCAAAAAATCCTGAAGAACTTCATTCAAAATATTTTTTATGGTGGTGTCACCAAGCCCTCCACGTTGGTAATGTATTTTAAGATCATTAACTTCTTCAGTATTGGGATGAAAAGCGTCTAAATATGTAAAAACAACATTTCCTTCAACCCTTCCAGGGGTGCTAATTTTTATATGTCCTGGATCTGTATACATTTGAAACACTTTGTTTTTTATTTCTTGTGCAGTATCTGAAAGAAAAATGGCATTTCCTAACGATTTACTAGCTTTTGCTTTGCCGTCTATCCCTACTAACCTTGGCGATTTGCTTAAAACTGCTCTGCATTCTTTTAAATAGTCCACAGCATAAATACGATTAAACCGACGTACAATCTCATTAGTTTGCTCAATCATTGGAATCTGATCTTCTCCTACGGGAACTATTTCTGCCTGAAATATCGTTATATCAGCAGCCTGACTTACTGGATAACAAAAAAAACCAGCGGGAATAGAATCGTCGTACCCCTTTTGTTGGATTTCACTTTTTACGGTAGGATTTCTTTCAAGCCTTCCTAAAGTAACAAGATTTAAATAGTATACAGTTAGTTCAGAAATCTCAGGAATCTGGGACTGAATTAAGATAGTCGTAACTTCTGGATCAATTCCAACACTTAAATAATCTTTTGCTACCTCAAAAACATTTTCTGTAATTTTCGACGGATTTTCGAAATTATCAGTAAGAGCTTGAACATCAGCTATCATTACATATTGTTCAAATTCGTTTTGCAATTTTACTCTGTTCTGTAAAGAGCCTATGTAATGCCCTAAATGCAATTTTCCACTTGGCCGATCACCAGTTAAAATTTTCTTTTTCACTTGCTTTCCTTCCAGTACTGATATACATAGTTAATCGCTCTTCCAAGAAAATATCCTGAAAATGCTCCACTTATCCGATTTTCAAAAGAAAGATATTTTGAAAAAATCTCATAATCCATAGACTCTAGATAGCCCAAATAATATTTCATAAAAAATACAAAAAGAAGAATAAGTAATGGAATATAGCTTCCGATCACCTCAACTGATTTTAAACTTTTTATAACTTTTACTTTCTTACTTCTGTGTACGAAAAAACTTCCTAAAGTTGCTAAAAAAACAATCAAAGTGAAAGCTCTCGAGTTTTGGGAAAAAAAATTTTTGTATTGTATAAAAAATAACAAGAGCGGAAAAATGAAAAATTTTGGAACGTAAACAATTCTTGTTTTTATATTTTTAATACCAAAAAACAGCACGTACGCAAATATGCCCCAAACATAAAAGGGAGTGCTTTTTATTATTTGCAAAAAATTTGTCATAATTTTTCCTACAGTAATACCTTAAACTCCACACAACCAATCGATATTCAAAGAATCAGACTTAGATCTGTTTAATGCAAAAATATAGTACTCCATTTTTTTAATTAGAAATTTATTTAACGACACACACTCCACCTTCATAAATTTTCTAATGCTTCACCTAATTCGCATTAACATACAAAGTTTTCGACCGTTTACAAACATTTCAGTAAAGGCTTTTGCTACTTTTTCCTTCAGCATAGACAATATCCAATGTAAAGAGTAACGAGCACCAGGAGTATAATCAACAACCTCTAAAGAATTTAATGATTTTTTTTCTTTTTTTGCCCAATTTAATGCCTGGGAAAAATCCCCTAATTCGTCTACTAACCCCAGAGTTTTTGCCTCTTCTCCCGTCCACACTTGCCCTTGTGCCAGAGCTTGAACATCTTCTTTTTTCATTTTTCGTTCTTCTGCCACTAAAGAAAGAAAATGTTCATATCCAAGTGCAGTAATTTTTTCCCACCGGGTTTTTTGGCTATCGCTCCAGCTTGTGTACAGGCTTTCACTAGACCCGCTTCCTGTGGTCACACTGCCAAACCCGATTTCCCAGGTCTTTAACCCCTTTTGAAGATCAAATTTTCCCGCGTAAACGCCAATTGATCCCGTAAGAGTTCCAGGCTGAGCCCAAATTTTTTCTCCAGAACACGCAATCCAATATCCTCCAGAAGCAGCAACACTTTCCATAACGATCACTGTTAATTTTCCTGCATTTCGGCAACATGAAACTCCATGTCGCAAAGCTTCTGCCGCAGAAGACGTTCCTCCTGGAGTATTAAGCATAATAAAAACAGCACTTATCGAAGCGTTTTGTGAAATACTGATCAATTGATCGCACAGTCGCTGAGTATCGAATGTTGCACTGCCTAACTCTCCATCAATACGCAAAATCGCAATGTGATGTCTATGAAATAGCTTAGATTTTATCCACGTCCAGATATTTTTATTTCTTTTCAGATATTCACTAACGTCAGCATTTTTTTCATTTTGGGTATATTTTAATTTAACTTGATCCCAACAAGAAGCCAATGCATCAACCCACCCTAATTTTTTTGCCTCTTGCGCAGAGCAAGTCAAGTTCACAAGCCCATCTTCTAAAGAAAAACCTTTGATACGTTTGTCTTCTTGAAGATCTTTTAAGATCTGTTTGTTCCAACTTTTTAAAATACGAGTCATCATTTTTTTTTCCTGAATGGCCATATCAGAGCGCGTAAATCCATCTGGTCCAGATTTGTATTTTCCTTGCGCTACAAAATTACTGCGTACCCCCAACGCTTCTAAAAATTTACCAAAATATAAGCGCTCTACGCTCATTCCTTCCAGCATCATATGACCGGAACTTGCAAGATAAAAGCGATTAGCACAAGAACCTAAATAGTACCCGGATATCCCTATTTCTCCTAAAGAACCAACAGATTGAGCGTAACATATAACTTCTTTTCCTTGAGCCTTAAGTTTTACCAACATCCCCCTTAAAACCTGCGCATCTGCTATACTTATGTCGAAATTCAGATGCAAGACAATACGCCGAAGATAAGGATCTACTAAAGCACGCTCTAAGGATGCTTTCCAATTTTTTAGGTGTGATCCCTGCTCCCAAGCTTCAAAATGATGTTCTAATACTAAGACGTGGACAGGTGTAGAAGGAAGTCCTCGACGAAAAAAAAGAACCAAAACAACAAAAGTAACCGCATACCCTACCACAATAAATAAACGATTGAATCCGGAAAAAATTTTTTTTCCTCCCCAACCGATCGCCGCACTTATCTTCATACCCATTCCATAGTTTTTTGTTTTTTAGATGCAAAAGTAATCGAAGTAATCGTATTAAACATTTTTTTGAATATCTGGAGCATGAACTAATTTCATACCAATCACATGATATCCTGAGTCTACGTGATGAACCTCACCAGTTACTTTTGAAGACATACCGCTAAATAAATACAGCGCCACATCCCCAACATCTTCTTGAGTAACCCCCGCCCGTAGAGGCGCGTTGTGAGTGGTCCAATCTAAAATATATCTAAACCCATCAATTCCTCCCGCTGCTGCAAGGGTGCGCATAGGTCCTGCAGAAATTGCGTTAACCCGAATACCTTGAGGCCCTAAATCCGCTGCTAAATACCTTACGCTAGATTCTAAAGCTGCTTTTGCAACTCCCATAACATTGTAATGGGGAATAACTTTTTCTGCACCATAATAAGATAAAGTAACTATACTTCCTCCTGAAGTCATAAGACTGGCAGCCTCTTTGGTCATCTCAATAAGAGAAAAACAAGAAATGTGCATAGTTCTAATAAAATTCTGTTTACTAGTGTCTAAAAATTTTCCTTTCAATTCTTGCTTATCTGAATATGCTGCTCCGTGCAGCATAAAATCTAATTTTCCCCAGGTTTTTCGAATATGCTGAAAAAGATCAAAAATTTGGTTAGAATCTTCCACATCGCAAGGAAAGATAGAGGCAGCAGAATCCAAAGTTTTTGCCAAAGGTTCTACTCTTCGCTTTAAGGTATCTGTTTGATAAGTAATAACCAGTTCCGCACCTGATTCTGCAACCTTTTTTGCAACTCCCCAGGAAATAGAATCTTGATTGGCAACACCTAAAATCAATCCTTTTTTTCCCTTTAACAACATACCCTAAGCCCCCTTTCTTTTCTTCTTAAGAAAATATTGTACATGAGTTCTTAGATGACTTCAATAAGCTTTCTAAAAAGGGATTCCTCGTTTTTTATATTATTTTTCAGATTTTTTTTTGTTGTACTAAAAATAATCTAATTTCCCAGTAATTAATTATTAAATAAATTTTTCTCTCTTATTTTTGATACATTGATATTTCCCGCAATAGTTGTTTGAATTCATTTTGGGAATACAGCGGGATTTAATAAAAAACCAAACGGTCTAGGGATTGACTTTTTCGGTGTTTTCTTAATTTTTAAATGGTTATATTATAGTAATTTAGGTCGAATTAGATGCTTTAAAGAGCTACGAAACATCTTCGAATAGAATGTTGAAAGTTAGTATATTGCATTCAATTCCCCTCTTCATATTAGCCCAGAATTTCTCTATTGGATTCAAATCAGGAGAGTAAGGAGGTAAAAAAATTATACTGCATTTTACAGATTCTATTAATTCTCTACTTCTCTTGTATTTATGAAAAGAGGCATTATCCATAATAACAACTTTACCAGGCTTTAGTTTCTTGATCAGAAAATTTCTACCTAAGCTTGGAATAGTAATGCGTCGCAAGATTTTTTAAAAACCATTGGTGCTATCGGCTTATTATTAACCAAACCAGCTGCTTTCTTGTCTGTATTTTCTATACCACCTGCCTATCGCTGATACACTTATTTTAAATAGTTGCGATGCTTCAATATGTCCGTTCCCCTCATCTAAATATTTATTATCCTTTGTCTTAAATCGTTGCTGTAGCTCTTTGTCATTTTTCTTTTATTGTAAAAAAAATACACCTAATTCAACCTAAAATACTAAGTATGCTAAGATCGGATAAAAAAGTCACGGAAACGAGTTGAGAATTAAGTTAGAGTATGAATCAAAAAAATAAAAATATGACATACTCATACTCTGTTCAATTTCGTAAAAGAAGTACTTAAGCTTTAATCAGAAAGAGCAAGCTATAGTAAACTTTCCGAAAAATTTAAGATTTCAACACAGACTCTCAGTAGATGGAAGAAAGAAATAAATCCTAAGATAAGAACAAACAAAAAAACAATTAAAATAGATAATGAATCTTTGAAGAAATATATAAAAGAATATCCTGATTCTTATAGATATGAAAGAGCAAAAAGGCTTTGAGTGGGCGCATCTGGGATAAAACATGCTAAGAAACGTATAGGCGCTACATATAAAAAAACTCTAAATCCCCCCAAAGTGGATCCAGAAAAAAAATCTAAATTTTTCCAAACAATTGAGCAGCTAGAAAAAGTAGAAAAAAAATTCCTCACATAGATGAAAGTGGCTTTGCACATGACATGCCCAGAACCCACGGTCATTCTGATAAGGGAAGACGGTGCTATGGAAGTCATGATTGTGGGGCAAAAGGAAGAATAAATGTGATGGGAGGATTAATAGGTTCTGCTTTAGGTGCAGTAGGTTTGTTAACAGCCAATACTGATGTTTTTGCATATTGAGTGTAGCAGAGTTTTATTACCAAACCTTCCAAAAGAAAGCGTTATTGTTATGGATAATGCCATTTTCCATAAAGGGAACGGTATGCAAAAGATGCAGGTCATAGTTTGCTTTATTTGCCTTCATATTCCCCTGATCTCAATCCTATTGAGAAAAAATCGGCCCAAGCAAACATATAAGAAGAACTTTAACTTGTTCAATTGATCTCTTATTTCAATTCCATTTTTCGTAATTTTTTTTATACTGTTTTATCTATAGTTTAATTTTAGAAAACAATCCTTTCTTTTTAATTTCTGTTTTATTTTCTATTTTCTGCGCTTTGAGCGTATTCAGCGCTTCATTAACCAAAGTGTCAATAAAGTAGCTTTCTAAAAGTCTTTTTTTGTGTTAATCTCTACCATACTCCCCCTCACTTTTTTTCAGGTAGTTTAAAAGATCGCTGAAATCAAAGAGTAAGAGTTTATCTTTGATCTACCTGAGTCCCCTTGTGAAGTA
>NZ_ARPM03000083.1 GCF_000388175.3 Holospora undulata HU1
GAGCTTTGTTGAGAACCAGATACACTTTCTTCATCAGAGCTTTGTTGAGAACCAGATACACTTTCTTCATCGGAACTCATTTCTGAATCTTGCTGAAAATTAGACGATTCACCATGAAAATTTTTAGCAGTGCTTTCGAAAAAAAAGCCACTCAAAACATTTACTGTTAGAATTAAAAAAATTTTTTTCATACTCAAAAGCCATTTTTTCTTTACTTTAACAAAACCTTACTGAAACTTCAAGGTACTTTAAACAAAAGCAGGATAATATTTTTACATATGATGTACCATGTATTTTTTAGGATAAAAAACTCCCTTTTTGTGCTCTGTAGATTTTTTCAGATTCAATCTAGCACTGCACTAAAACAAAAACGCTGCATGGTTCGTATATTTTTATTAATAAACCATTAAATAATGATTATCACTTAAAGATCTATACCCCTAAAATCAAAAATCTTCCAGATAGGATGCATCAATTAAGGGAAAATTGAAATCAAAAAACTACAGAAAAATCGCCACCGCAAATCGTTTAATAAAATTAAAATACGCTAAAAAAATTCAAGAATTAAAGGCGACAAAATATTTTAGATTTAACTTGACTAAAAAACTACTCCTGATATACGCTCCTCCCACATGAAAATTTTTTAAAATTCTACTTAAAAAGTTTAGAGCGTATTTCGTAAAAAAGGATGTAAGCTCTTGAAAAATGCTTCCAATTCCAGTAGCCTGACTAAGGTTTGGTACTGTTTATCGGTATTTTTTTGGCAAACTTAAATTCAGTTCTACACTTGACTCTTAATTCAAGAAAGGATCTTGTTGGCTATTGTGATTTTTTGGATCAGAGTTTTGTAAAAAAAATAGTAAGCTCTGTTCTTTTGAAAGCAGGGCATAAAGCGTATAGAGAAGTCTACTTAGAGGTTCTATTGATTTCTGACGAAGAAATGGAGTATTACACGCGGTGTTACGGTCCAGAACCTGGTCCTACTAACGTTTTATCCTTTCCGTTACTTTCTGTAGAAGAAAATATTAATTTCCCGAAAAACGTTCCTTTACCCTTGGGAAGTATTTTGTTGGGTTTTCCTTACATCACTCAAGAAATTAAAGAATACAATTTTTTACCAGAAGCTCATATAGCGCGATTGCTTGTTCATGGAACGCTTCATCTTTTGGAATATGACCATGTAGAGCAAAAAGAGCGCCACGTTATGGAAACTTTAGAAGCAAATATTTGTACCCATTTGGGTTATGATTGGAGACCTTTATGAATTTTTGGCAATACATCATAAAATATTTCACTACTTCTCAAAATACTGTGAGTAGTGAAAAGTTAGAAGGAACTATGGAACGCTTTTTTTCTCTTCCTGTGGAAGATATTATGATTCCTCGAAGTGATATTTTAGCGGTTTCTTATCGCCTTCCTTTTGAAGAAATTACGCGAACGTTTTTAAAAACCGGATTTCGATGGCTTCCCGTATATCGAGAGACCCTAGATAACATTAGTGGAGTTATTAGTATTCACAGCGTTCTTGCGCTAAAAGAATCTTGCACTCAAGATATTAGGTGGTACAGGCACTTAAATCACGCATCTTTTGCACCAGCTTCTATGACGATCCAAGAAATGATGAAGGTTTTATACGAATATCACAGTCTTGCGCTATTTATTGTAGATGAGTATGGAGGAATTCAGGGAATGGTAACAAAAGGGCATATCTTAAAAGAGTTTAGCAGTATGCATTTATCGCTTTCTTCAGAAGAAGAAGGGGCAGTGGTAAGTCGTAATCCTTGGGTATTAAGAGGAAGAATAAGCTTAGAAGATTTTGAAGAAGAGCTTCAGGTATTTACGCTGTTCACTCCAGAAGAAAAAGATAAGGTGAGCACATTGGGAGGCTGGCTATGCTATACTCTAGGACGAGTTCCGCTTAAAGGTGAAATTATTCAACATTCTTCAGGATTTGCTTTTGAAATTCAAAGAGCAGATCCAAGAACAATTTACGAAGTATGTATTTTAAATTATCCTAACAAGGATCTTTCAGAAAATTCCCCTTTGCAAGCGCTCCCAGGAACATGATAGATTAAAAAAATATTTTGAATTTTAAAGTTAACAACAGCTATAGAGCAAAAATGCACACTATTTTTAAGCATAAATTTTTTAACATCCCTTATAAAGTTAAAACTGAAAAGTTAAAATGTGGATGATGAATTAAAAATTGCAAAGTGGGCATAAAAATAATTTGTATCACCACACACACGAAAGAAAAAATATTAAAAAAGACTATAGTCAAAAATTTGTACAAAACTAAGCAAGACTTTTTCCCACTATTTTTGAGTATTTTTTTTTAAAATAAAAATTTTAAAATTTGTTTAATAGATTTTTTTCGGAAACTAGATTTTATAGTCATTTAGCCTGAAAGTGGGATTTGGAAGAATGAAGAAAAAGCCTCATAAAGTTTATCAAATGCATTAATTTGGCATTTAATCCATCGTTTCATATTGGCCAAGAATTTTTAATTGGATTTAGATCGGGGGAATGTGGAGGTAAAAAAAATTACCTTACACCCAACAGATTCAATTAAATTTTTAGAACCTGTCTTCATGAATAAAAAAGTGTGATATAAAAGGCTTGAAGGAGTAGAAGATGAATTATCCAAGCGATTTAAAAAAGAAAGGAATGTGACAAAGCATCATTTTGATAGCGGCAATAAAAGCAAATACAAAAAAAAGAGGGTGTTAATGCAGTATTTTAATAATCAGCGGTTATCAATGGGGCATGCTACCAAAAGATTTTTCACCACATTCGACGGTACATTCGTTTTATAGACGATATAGGATTAAGGGGGTATGGGAAAAAGTGATGCATGAACTTGATAAGACAAGCCGAATTAAGTATGAAAGGAGTGATAATCCCAGCTATGGCATCATTCACAAAGTGTTACCCCCACAGGTGCCTCAGAAAAAATAGGTATAGATGGGGAAAAAAAGATACGTAAACAGCATAGTGGTGTTGATAGGCAAGGCAATTTGCTCCATATCACGGTTCATAAAGCCGATACGCACAGGTGCTGAGTGCAGAATTTTTGAGGAAGAGGTGCAAAATATCCTAAATTAAAGGGAGTGTGTGCAGATGCTGGATATAGAAACCCCATGGAGGCATTTATGAGAACTAATTATTGAATAAAACTATAGCAATCTCAGAGCATATATCTCAAGGATGGGCTATACTTGCTAAAGCGTTGGATTGTCGAAAGAACATTTGCATGGCTAAATCCTTTTCGAAGGGTATCTAAAGATTATGAAATTGCCCTAGCGGCTGCTGGAAACCTGATCATGATAGCCCATTCCATGATCCTATTAAGAAGGTTAGCTAGATCATGAATACAGAAAGCCTAGTCAAGGTGTTATTATGGATAATGCCTATTTTCATAAATTCAAGAGAAGTAAAAAATTAATAGAATCTGTAAAATGCAGTATAATTTTTCTATATCTTTACTCTTCTGATTTGAATCCAATAGAGAAATTCTGGGCTAATATGAAGAGGTGGACAATATACCAAATTTCAATACTCTATTTGACTCTGCTTCGTGGTTCTTTAACATATCTTATTCAACCTAAATTACTATAATAGATAAACATTTTTTCAATCAGAACAATACTGCTTTTATAGCATATATATATTATTAATCTAAATATCCTAAAGTTCTAAATTTACATTGGGTTTTGAAGGCAGTGCTTGATTGTAAGATTAACTAATGGCTGATCAATAAACGATTAATTTAATTGTAGTGCAAAGTGATCAAATAAAAACATTCTTACGTTAGTAAAAGTCCTCCATCAAAATTATAAGACATAAATTTAGGATTTTTTGCAGAGAAATCGTTTTAACTGTGTCTTTATTTTACGCGAAAATTTTATAGCGTGTTGAATCGGGTTCATAGCAAACTTTGCTCCAATTTTTTACTAAGAGTTTGTCGTGCAAATGTTTTGGAATTTTTCCATCTATTCCTTTTTCAAAAACAGATACCCATATTTCGTTAGATCGATACCATTCATCCCCCTGCCGTTTAAAAAAATGATTTTTTTCAAAAACTGAAAACGTCTGCATAGGGTGTGCAGAACACCGAATCTCTCCTTTTAACCTACCGCTTGCAATAAAAACCCTAAATTGAAATGTGTGGGGGGTGGTGTTGGTGACTTGCCAATCAACATAGTTCCAAAAAACGGCAGCGCCGCTTCCAAAAGGTAAGACTCGTCCTTGATCAGGAAAGGGATCGTAACTATGCAAACTGCGCTCTACCACTGTTAAAGGCGTGTGCCAGGCCATCCAATTCAGTAAATTAGACAATTGACAAATGCCTCCTCCTATTCCTGCTCTTGCTTTGCCTCTTGATATTTCCATTCCTTCTAAAAATCCTTTTTTTTCTGTGGGTCTTCCTATCATGTACCAAAACGAAAAAGTTTGTCCTGGCTTGATAATACAATTGTTAATTTTTTCTATAGCTAGCTTAAGGTTGACGATTTTGTTACGTTGCCATTTCATGTAGAGCGGATCATCAGTTAAATAATTTCTTATCAATTTAGAATTGTGCCGAGTACACCGGTATGTTAACTGTTCCTTAGAAAAATCAAGACTATAAGTTTTTTTGTGAAAAAAAAGGTAAATAAAACGGATAATTCTTTTTTGCCATATTCTTACGAAATATACAATTGGGCTTACCTCACTAAGTAATTTTTTCTGACTTTTCTGGAGGGGGGCGGATTTCTTCATAACAACTTTCCTTACGTTACACATTGATAGAATTTTACGCATAGTCTGATAGTGCACGATTACTCTACATACCCTACTTTCATTAAATATTTTAATTCTCTAAAAGCTTGCTCTACAAAAAAATTTCTTAAATTTTTTCTGCTCTACAGAAAAAAGATTGCACCTAAACAATTGTTGTAAACAAAATGAAATTCTAAAATTTTTATTTACTGAAAAAAAAGAATCTTTCTTTAATCGCTGAAGAATTTTCTTTACAAACAGAACCACATTTTTTGACGTTTTTTGTATCCAGTATAGATTTTACTTAACCAAAGAAAAATTCAAACATAACCCAAGATATATTTTTTAGCTTATAAGGAGCAATGAAGTTTTGGCGTGTAAATTAAATTAAAAACATTTTACTTTTCATGCATTAAGAGAATAAATATTAAATATTTAATGTTAATTCTAACAAACAACTACAAGAGTATTTTACACTTTTTCAAACTTAACAGCAAGATTTTTAAATAAAAAACAAACCTAAGTTAAAATTTAGTTTCAACGATTTAAGGTCCTTGAACTGAGATAAAAAATATGAAACAATTGTCATGAGTATTCTGATAGTATAGTCCAAAAGTAGAAAACAATTCCAAAGGTAGAAAACAATTTAAGCTGTAAATCTTTGCATTTACCTTTCTTAAAAAAGTCTTTAACTAAAGATATTTTTTTTAGAATCAGTAAAGGAAGTCTTTTAAAAATCTCTAAAAATGATTGTATGTAAATTTTGTGAATGTTAGGAGTGTTTTAAAAGCGGTTTTGTTCGATGGGTTCAGCGGTACACATGTAAAAAATGTAGAAAAAATTTCACGAGGTGTGCCCAAGAAATACAAGCTCAAAGCCTTCGTTTTATACGTAAACGGCTTTTGAATGAACCGAATTGCTCAGCGTTTTGGTATCAGCGCCACCGCTGTTTTGAAGGGGGGGGCAACCTTATAATCAAGGCTATGCACCAAAGTTTAGCCCTCCCCAGAAGACAAGGAAATCGATCAATTTTTGCATTATTAAAAAAAGAAGCAAAAAATTTGGATTTTTAAAGCTTGGATTTCTAAATTTTAGGATCGTGCAGGGCTTATCGATTAGGACTTGGTGATCGCTTGAGTCAAAATTCAAACGATTTTTTGAACGATTAAAAAAATGGAAAATTTTACTTTATTGCAAAGATCATTGGGCAGATTTTAATAAAATTATTCCAAGCACCCACCCCTTTCAGGGAAAAGATAAAACCTTTTCCATTGAACAAAATAACGCTCCATACCGCCATTGGTTTGCAAGATTTCATCGCCCCCTTGCAAACACGCGATCTCTTGAAATGCTGAAGGGAACAGTGCTTGTTTTTACGGTACTTCATGTTAATAAAACTTTGAAAATTAATCACGCTATCTTTGGTTAAAAGTCTTCCTTAAAATTTTGATAAATAATCTATTGATGAAGCGTGTGATAAAATTTAGAAAATAAAATATCAACTATTTATTTTTTAGTTAAATTTTTCTATAATAAAAAAATGTGTTTAAAACTTTTAATATGTTTAAAATTCTTATTATCTCATTTTTGGTAGGGAGCCAAATTTTATTTTCTTCTAATTTTTCTCAAAAAAATTCAATTTTTTACAGTTCAGATAAAAAACCTTTGGTAAAAAGATTTAAATTTTACTGTAATAAAGAATATACGGAAGATTATTACGGAGAAGATGTCTGGGTTAAGGGACTAAAAAAAATAACGCTTTTAGGAAAAAAGATTCCTGATCATGTCCGATCTATAGAAATAAAAACAGACATTCAGGACCCGGAAAATCTTAAAAAAATTGATTTTAATAAGGTTGAATCCCTTCAATTTTCTTACATGTTTTCTGATGTTCATCCAAAGTTTCAATTGGAAAATCTTGTGGGCGCTAAATTTCCTAATGTAAAATTTTTTTCTGTATTCTGTTCTAGTCTTAAAAATCTTTCCCCTTTAAAAAAGATATCTTTACCTTCTTTAGAGGAACTTGACTTTTCAAAAAATGGCATTCAGGATATTTCTGTATTCAAACACCTTTCTTTTCCAAAACTAAAAAAACTATCCTTGGCTTGTTGCGATATCAAAGACATTACACCTTTGCTTTCTTTTTCTGCACCTTTGCTGGAAGAAATTAATTTTTGCAGAAATGAGGGGCTATCTGTCAGTTTAGAAGATGCTGAAAAATTAAAAAAACAGTTTCCTTTACTTAAAAAAATTGTCATATTAAGAACAATAAACGAAAATAACTGGGTTTATATTACTTTCCAAGAAAAAGCAGTATTTTCTAACAAAGAGTAATCCTTATTTTAGATAATCTTAAAAAATTCTTTAGAACGGATCCACAAATCCTGTTCCTAACAGAAAGAGTCATGGTAGACGTTCTAAATTATTTAGGTTTTTATTCCAAAGAAATAGAGTTCGATTTGAAATTTTTAAGAAAACGTTAAGGATGAAAAATATAGCTACATAAAAGAGATCAAGGCAAGTAAAATTAAAATAAGTCGTTAATAAAGTTGTATAAGGATATTAAGCCCATCGCTTGAAAACACCTTAGATAAAACTCCTTGAATATTTTGTTTTGATTTTATTATATTTTATTTCCAATCCAAATATAAATATAATATAATTGCAACAAAATCAACAATCAATTGTTATATTATTTATACAAAATGTGATATAATGAAAAATAAAATAGTAAAGAAAAGATGTTTAAAATTCTTATTATCTTATTTGTGGTAGGGAGTCAAATTTTATTTGCTTCTAATTTTTCTCAAAAAAATTCAATTTTTTACCGCTCGGATAAAAAGCCTTTAGTAAAAAAATTTAAATTTTATTGTAACAAGGAATATACGGAAGATTATTACGGGGAAGATATTTGGGTTAAGGGGCTTAAAAAAATAGCGCTTTTAGGAAAAAAGATTCCTGATCATGCCCGCTCTATAGAAATAAAAGAAGATATTCAGGACCCAGAAAATCTTAAAGAAATCGATTTTAACAAGGTTGAATCTCTTAAGTTTTCCTATATGAGCTCTGATATTCATCCAGAGTTTCAATTAGAAAATCTTGTGGGCGCTAAATTTCCTGATGTAAAATTTTTTTCTGTATACTGTTCGGGTCTTACAGATCTTTCCCCTTTAAAAAAGATATCCGTACCTTCTTTAGAGGAACTTGACTTTTCAAAAAATGGTATTCAGGATATTTCTGTATTCAAACACCTTTCTTTTCCAAAACTAAAAAAACTATCTTTGGCTTGGTGCAATATCAAAGACATTACACCTTTACTTTCTTTTTCTGCACCTTTGTTGGAAGAAATTAATTTTTGCAGAAATGAGGAGCTATCTGTCAGTTTAGAAGATGCTGAAAAATTAAAAAAACAGTTTCCTTTGCTTAAAAAAATTGTCATATTAAGAACGATAAATGAAGAAAATTGGGGAAATATCATTTTCCAATCAAAAGCAGTATTTGCTAATAAAGGAAAGCAGTGATTTTTAAATATAAATAAGAAAGCATCAGCGTAGGATACTCCAAAGAATACCGTAGAGCAACAATAAAAACCAGGAAAAGAATAGAGAGGGTGTTTAAAAATGATTCCTACGCATTGCAAGACTTTTGATAAAAAGGAGCTTTTTGTGGCTTAAAAGAGATTAATTAGTCAGAGATTTCAGGAATAATATGTTTTTTTAGTAGATTTTAATATTATGTGCAGTCCTTTGAGGAAAAATTTTTCTTGTAACAAAAGCACTTAATCGCTAAAATCTACTCTTTTTGTTTTTGAAAATTTCATAAAAATTGCTTACTAAAGAAGACCATGAAGAGCAGAAATGTTAATGTGATTTTTTTCTAAAATATTACTTTTGATTCTAAATATTTTGGTTAATTGAAGACATTGCTTAAAAAATCTAAAAAAATAAAAAAACAGAAATTTTACGATAAGATTAATATCTAGGATGATTCATTAAGCGAATTTTACGTCTATTACGTAACCGAGATAATTTTTGGGTAAGATTTTCAATAGTGCGCCGATGCATTTAAGCAACATTAATAAAACAATAAAAATAATAACGGAATCTTTAAATTTAAATTATAAAAAAAAAATAAAATTAACTTTTTAAATAATTAATGTTTATATTGTGGTATTTTTGATCTCAAAAATTTAATTAAAATTTTATGTATTTTTTCCTGATATTTCTAAATGCTTGTTTTTTCC
This sequence comes from Holospora undulata HU1, assembly GCF_000388175.3. Classification (GTDB taxonomy): domain Bacteria; phylum Pseudomonadota; class Alphaproteobacteria; order Holosporales; family Holosporaceae; genus Holospora; species Holospora undulata_A. The sequence continues at coordinate 9,005 of NZ_ARPM03000083.1, forward strand.
TGAAAAGATAACTAAGATGAAGAATCTTATGAAATAAGCGTTAGAAAATGGATTATTTTCGTATACAAGGTGGAATCCCGTTATCAGGAACTATTGCTATTAATGGTGCTAAAAATGCAGCACTTCCTTTGTTAGCTACATCGCTTCTTACCGACAAGCCTTTGATCTTAGAGCGCGTTCCTTTAGTGGCGGATGTTTTTTCTTTGAAGCTTTTATTAGAACATTTGGGTGTAAAAGTGCAGATGAATTTCAAAACTTTCACTGCACAAGCGGAAAAGATCAATTTTTGTGCTCGCGCGGACTATAACATGGTGCGAAAAATGCGTGCCTCTATTTTGGTGCTTGGGGGGTTATTGGGGCGCTGTGGAAAAGCTCAAGTTGCTTTTCCTGGAGGGTGTGCCATTGGCGTGCGTCCTGTGGATTATCACATCGCAGGACTTCAAGCTTTGGGGGTTGATGTTAGTGTTTACGATGGATATATTCATGCTTTTGCACCAAAGGGCCGTGTTCGGGGGGGAGTATATAAATTTCCTCGTCCTAGCGTGACAGGAACTCAAAATTTGTTGTTGGCTGCTGTTCTTGCAAAAGGAGAAACTCGATTGGAAAATATAGCTCTAGAACCAGAAGTTTCTTCCTTGGTTCAATGTTTAAAACAGATGGGAGCGGTGATCGAAGGGCAGGGAACTTCAGTTCTAAATATCCAAGGACAAGACTCTCTTGATGGAACACATTTTAATATTCTTCCAGATCGTATCGAAATTGGAACTTATATTGTGGCAGCATTAATGAGTCGAGGAGAGTTAACACTAACAGGCTGCGCGAAAGAGCTTATGGGTGCGTATGTTTCCGTACTTACTCATATTGGGATTCCGATTCATGAGATTTCTCCAGGAACTTTCCATATAAAGACTCCTAATCATTGGGGGGGATTTAATATTAAGACTCAAGAATTTCCGGGATTTCCAACTGACTTACAGTCTCAGTTTATGGTGCTTGCAACCCAGGCAGAAAGCCCGTCTACGATTCAGGAGAATATTTTTGAGAATCGATTTATGCATGTGGGAGAGTTATCAAGAATGGGAGCTGGTATTTTTATTGACGGCTCTACTGCGCACATTAAAGGACAAACCGCTTTAACAGGTGCAGAGGTAATGGCTACAGATCTGCGCGCTTCTGTATGTCTTGTTTTGGCAGCATTAGCAGCTAAGGGAGAGACTATAGTAAATCGGGTATACCATTTGGACCGGGGATATGAGAATCTTCCTGGAAAACTATCTACTTGCGGAGCGAAAATTGAACGGGTTTGTCCCAAAGGTACGCAGGCTTAAAGCAGTTCATCTTTCGATAAAAAGATTGACAATTTTTAATTTTTCCAAAATTTTTTTGTGCTTTGTTTTATGCAAGACACAGTCGAGATAAAGAATTATCTTTTAGATCGTATTTTCGTGAAGTTTTTTCTTGCGTTGGCACTTAGAAAACAAAGAAGATGAGTAGTAATATTTAGGAAGCGATATCGTTTTGTTATTTTGCATAACTCCCCCTCACTTTTTTGAAGGGGCTTTAAAAGATCCGAAAGACAGGCTATTTTATTAAAAATAAACAACAATGTTTAATGCAAATGAACCTTCGTACTTAGTATGATCGATTAGCGAAAGGTTCAGCATCCTGCGCTGATCCACAAGATGAACGCTCCAGCTTCAATAAAATCCA
>NZ_ARPM03000082.1 GCF_000388175.3 Holospora undulata HU1
TTGCCCAAGATAAAGACCGGGTAATAAAAGCCTACAAACAAAGATGGAACATTGAACGGCTGTTCAGAACTATGAAAACGCAAGGGGTTACCCTTGAAAATACCCCTATGAAAGATTTGGGAAGACTTTCCAAACTTATCACGATTGTCGCTGTTGCTATTTTATACGCTTTTATAACGGGCCTTACACAAGAAATTGCTTACAAAAAAAACAGTCAGAGCGCCTTTCTATTCATCTTTGTATTCATACTTCACAAGGGGATTCAGGTGGATCAAAGATAAACTCTTATTCTTTGATTTCAGAGATTTTTTAAACTACCTGAAAAAAAGTGAGGGGGAGTATGATTTTTTTGAGACTTTTAAGCAAAGATAGCATGATTGATTTTCAAAGTTTTATTAACGTGAAGTGCTACAAAAATACGCATGTTACTTCCAGTATTTCAAGTGATCATTTGTTTGCAAGGGGTTTTCGACGAAATCTCGCAAACTACAGTAATGGGATCTTGTATTAGCCAGTGAAGCTGAAAACAGGTACGAAATGCACGATTGTGCGCCCCCGTAAAACACAGTGGTGCTAAAAAAATATACTCATGCTGAATGAAATAGTTTAAAAGTTTAATTTCATGTGTTAATAATTTTTCTTATGCAAAGATTTATGACAGAAGAAGATCGTGTTGCGTTAAGAACGCAGATCGGCAAGAAAAGAACTGACAGCAGATAAGATTAAGGCTGTTTTGTTATCCGACAAAAGGTGGAGCTCGTCAAATTGCTAAGGCGCTTCTGATTAACGATCAGTCGTCATGTGGAGGGGTATAAGAAAGATCAAACATATAATATCTAGTTGATTTACTATGTCTAGAATATTTTTGTAAAAACTCTTAAACTAAAACAGCTACAAAATTTAAAAGCTTTATCAAGAGTAAGACACTCATTGGTTTTATGGGAGATTTTTATGGTTTTGTTTTTTCGCAGCACAATAAAATTTTTAGAAGAAAATAAAAAATTTTGTTTGTTCGCTTTGTTTAGTATACATCTTTTTTGTTTTTGGCCCGGGATTATGACCTCTGACAGCCAGTGCCAATATCTCATGGCGATGTCCGGGAATTACGGAGATCATCATCCTTTTATTATGTCTTTTTTATGGAGGTATATTGATAAAATTTTGAAGGGTTCAGCAGGAATCTTGGTAATGCACTTAAGTCTTTTTTATTCCGGAATTTATTTTTTATTAAAAAGTGTAGCCCAAAAACGACTTTCTTTAATTTTTTTGGGTGTTCCTTTTATCCCTCCGATTTTTGTTTACTCAGGTATGATTTGGAAAGATTTGGGATTTGCTTATTCATTTTTTTGTGTGATGAGTTACCTGGCTTATTTAACTATGCAAAGAAAAAATCTTTCCTTTTTTCCCAAAATAGGAATTCTTGTGATTCTTGCTTACGGAACGCTTGTAAAATTTCAAGCACAGTATTTGGCCCCCATCGTATTGGTATGGATTGGATGGCATTGTAAACACCACAATAAAGATATTGCTGGCATCGTCAAAAGTATATCTAAAGTTTTGATCATTTTTTATGGTATTATTTCGGGGATCCAATATTTAGGCCCAAAGGTTAAACAAGATCACAGTTGGCAGTACGTTAAACTTTACGATCTTTCAGCTCTAAGTGTGGAATTGAATCAATCTTTATTTCCTGAATTCTGTAAAACAAAAAAATTTTCTATGGAAAAATTGCATAGTTTGTTCAACGGATCAAGAGTAGATTATTTGGTTTTTGGAGATGCGATATTAGAAAAAGGAAAAAATGAGAATGAAAGAAATTTTCTTTGGAAAACATGGTGTTCTCAAGTGGCTCGCCATCCATTATTATACATAAAACATAGAGTTTTTAACTTATCTTATACTTTAATTTCAACTCCAACTTTTGATTATGTTATTCCTTTTTTACAAAAATCGGTAGACCAAAAAACATTTTCGTACAAAATTCTTTACTGCTGTGCTAGATTTTTAGGTTGGGCATTTTTAGCACATTTTTTCCCAGCTCTGCTGAGTTGTTTTTATCTTATTTTTGGAGGACTATCATTGCGTTCTTCCACAGTTGCTATTCCCTTATTTTTTATGAACGCAGTATCGGTAGGTATGTTGCTTGCTCTTTTATTTTTTTCCATGGCAGGAACTCCGCGATATACATACATTTGTGTATGTTTAGTACATGCGTCCCACGTATTTGCTTATTTGTGCTGGAAGAAAAGAGAAAACGCATTATATGGTGTAGCCAGAAGATTCTATAGTAATTTAGGTTGAATTAGATATGTTAAAGAACCACGAAATAGAGTCAAATAGGGCGTTAAAATTTAGTATATTGTCCACCTCTTCATATTATCCCAGAATTACTCTATTGGATTCAAATCAGGAGAGCTAGGAGGTAGAAAAATTAT
>NZ_ARPM03000081.1 GCF_000388175.3 Holospora undulata HU1
TTTCCCTGAAAGAGGCTGTTGCTTGGAATAATTTTATTAAAACCTGCCCAATGATCTGCGCAACAAAATAAAATTTTCTATTTTTTTAATCGTTCAAAAAGTCGTTTGAATGTTTGACTCAAGCGATCACCAAATTCCCAATCGATAAACTGTTTTCCAGCACGATCACAGACTTTAAAAATCCAAGCTTTAAAAATCCAAATTTTTTGCTTCTTTTTTTTTAATAATGCAAAAATTTTGGCGCATAGCCTTGATTATAAGGTGCCCACCCTCTTCAAAACTGAGGTCGCGCTGACACCAAAACGCTGAGCAATTCGGTTCATTGAAAGGCCGCTTGCGTATAAAACGAGGGATTTGAGCTTGTCTTTCTCGGGCACACCTCGTGAATTTTTTCCACATTTTTTACATTTGTACTGCTGAAACCCTTGAACAAAACCGCTTTTAAAGCATTACTAACATTCACAAAATGTACATACAATCATTTTTAGAGACTTTTAAAAGAATTTCTTTACCAGTTCTAACAAAAAAGATCTTTAGTTAAAAGCTCCCATTAAAAAATTTTGAACGAATATAATTAGTGATTTAATTAGAAAAATAAATTATTAAGTAAATCTAATTGATTTTTTTTAAATACTTTGATAAAATAATGCAACATAATATACATAATATACATAATATTAAATTTTAATTTTAAGCATTTATCAAGCTATGTTTTAATTCGATAAATGCTTTTCAAAAACCAGACTTTATAATAGATTTATTTTATTAGTTAAAACGTCTATTGGTTTTGAGAATTTTTGATCAATAAAATATTTTCCAAAATTAAGGTGTGCTAGAAATCACCCAAGGTGAGGGGCCAAAATGGTCAGCAAAGGAAGTAGAATAGTATTTTTCGATACGATTTTCAGGAACTGGCGGATCGATAACCTTTTCTTGAGCAGGGGTTGCAGAGGGATTGGGCGAAGCAGGCGACGCGCCCAGGTCGGGAGAAGCAGGTGAAGCTTCAGGAGTAATTGGAGCAGTCGGCGCAAAAGGCGCAAGCGTAATATCTGGTAAATTTGCAAAACACGAAGATATCATTCCAAAAATTGAAAATCCAATTTTCCAGTTCTTGCTTTGATATAGCTTGAATTCCATAGACCTTTATTCCCCTTTACAATATAATTTTAATATTTGACTAGGCTAAAAGCACGTCATCTTCAACAGATTTTGATTTGTTACGAGAATCTGATAAAGCAACCGCCATATCTTTTAGAGTTTTTTCTACTAAGGCCACTCTTTTTTCGTCTCCTTTACTACTCGAATTCGCTTTTTTCTTCTTTTCTTTCTTATCTTCTTCTGATTTTTCTTCTTTATTATCCCCCCCCTCTTCTTTTTTTACTTCTTCAGATTCAGAACTTACATCTGTTTCCGCACTTTTTTCTTGCGAATCAGACATATTAATGTCCTTTTTTTCTTCGCTTGGTGAAGGTTCTTTTGTGGCTTCTCCTTTATCTTTATCAGAAGAAACTTCTTCTTTTTCATCTTTTTTCTTACACCCTGCGACAAATCCTAATAAAACAAGGGAAATAGCACACGCGGTGCCTAAAATGGGAAGAGTTTTTTGCGTCATATCTTGCTCCTTAAATTTTTTCTTTCTCTATTCTGTCAGAATAATCTGAATAAACAACTAAACAACTTAGTTATTTCCAGTTTGATATTAAAAAAAATAAGATTAATCAGGAAAATTTTACTAGTATTAAAAATCATAAGAAATTCTACAATAAATTTGTTATAAAAATAATGATAAAATTGTAAATAATTATAAAAAAAACTTAATATACCTCTTTAAAACTATCACGCGAATTTTAATCCTTAATCAAAAATTTTTACAATCAGATTAAATCCTAAATAAGTAAGAAATACGAAGAGGTACATATACTTTTCACAATTATATTTTTAAACTCGCGCATAAACTCGCAAAGCACCGATTCTAAAACCCCAAGGGGTTCGTAAATCTTCTTCTATAGGATAGTGTTTTTTATATATAGTAATTTAGGTTGAATTAGAGTTTTTAAAGAAGCACGAAATAGCGTCGAATAGAGCGTTAAAATTTAGTATATTGCCCCCCTCTTCATATTGGCCCAGATTTTCTCTATTGGATTCAAATCACAAGAGTAAGGAGGTAGAAAAATTATACCGCATTTTACAGATTCTATTAATTTTTTACTTCTCTTGGATTTATGAAAAGAGACATTATCTATAATAACACCTTGGCCAGGCCTTAGTTCCTTGATCAGAAATTTTTCTACCCAAGTCCGTTAAAACCCATTGGTGCTATCAGTTTGTTATTAACCAAACCGGCAATACTATTTGTTCTTTGATACTATTTCCCACTCTTTTTGCCAGCCAACTTTTCACTGTTTCTGCCCCATTTTCTGTCTTTGCACATAGCCTATCAATGCCGCTTTCATCAATATATATCTAAATCAGTATAAAAAGGTTACGATAATGTTCTTCTTATATGCTTGACTTGGGCCCCATTTTTTCTCAATTGGATTTAGATCAGGGGAATAAAAAGGCAAACAAAGTAAACCATGGCATCTTCTAGCATCTTTTGCATATCTTTCCCTTTATGGAAAGCGGCATTATCCATAACACTACCGCTTTCTTTTGGAAGGTTTGCTAGCACCCAAGATGTAGCCCCCTTTGTAAGCCAGATATGAAACCAATTGCATCAAACCAATTGCAATTGTATTTGTATTTGCCAATTAAAGCGCCTA
>NZ_ARPM03000080.1 GCF_000388175.3 Holospora undulata HU1
ATCTGCCAGAGAGATTTAGCGATAGCTTCCATGCCCGCTAGAGCCAAAAGGAAGTAAGGAAAAGAGTCTTTGAGGTGCTGGCAAAAGACGCCAAAACGAGTACGCGATGATCGATTCCACGATTGTGCGCGCCCACTAACACAGCGCTGGAACTAAAAAAAACGAGAACCAGGCCATCTGAGTACGAAGATTCATGCAATCTGTGACGCCCAAGGCAATCTCACCAGAAATCCCATCGCTTTTCAGTTGACAAAAGATCGGCCCTATGATTCAGAAGGCGCAGATGCGTTGATGGCTTCGTGAAGGCTGATGGAGTGCTTGCCGATAAATCGTATGATGCTGATGAAAGGGGCGGCAAGGTCGTGATCTCCCCTAAAAAACCCGTTTAAACTCTTCATATAGCTAGTGTTTAGCTCCTAACTCTTACGGTGTAATCTGTAAAGAACTCAAGGAGACAAATTTATAGGAAACATATTGCATGAGAATGCCAAGACACCGCCAAGAATCAGAAAAGAACTACGAGAATCTAAAGAGAGCGCCCCAACGCTTGCAAAACACTATATCCTAAACGTCAAGATGGTTCTAAAATGGAAGAAGACATTAAGCGTTGAGCTCTATAGTAATTTAGGTTGAATTAGAGATTTTAAAGAAGCAAGAAATAGCGTCGAATAGAGCGTTGAAATTTAGTATATTGTCCACCTCTTCATATTAGCCCAGAATTTCTCTATTGGATTCAAATCACAAGAGTAAGGAGGTAGAAAATTATACTGAATTTTAAGTATAAAATTCTATTAATTCTTGACTTTTCTTGGATTTATGAAAAGAGGCATAATAACACCTTGACCAGGCTTTAGTTCCTTAATCAGAAAATCTACCCAAGATTGGAATAATACTGTGTCGCAAGAGCCCTTAAACCTCATTGGTGCTATCGGCGTGTTATTAACCAAACCGGTAATACTATATACCAAATCAAACTGAAAGTGTTGGACTAATGCGTTGAAAGTTGTCATTGGCTCGGTCGACAAGATCCATGGCGATGTTGTCCCAGGTTTGGTCGAAAAAATGCAGTATACTCTTGCAAAACTCTTTGGCAGAGAGGAAAAATCGATTTTTGCGCACAAGTTCATTCTTCGATGGGGTTCAGGTTGGGGCTGGAAATAATGAACCTCAATCCCCCTTTCTTTTGCTGCTTTTTGGGTTTATTTGCTTGTGTTATAAGGTCTTTGATCCAAGATCAGGTAGAATGTTAGGCGCCTTTGGATAAGCGTCTTTTAGCTGATAAAAAAACGTCTTCAAGGGGGCTCTATCATAAGTGTTGAAAGTTATTATGAGTATAAAATTTTAATTTTATAATGATGTATTGATATATGGAAGAATTAGAAAATATTATGTCTTTAATAAAAGAAGAAGATTTAGAGAGACTA
>NZ_ARPM03000079.1 GCF_000388175.3 Holospora undulata HU1
GCGTCGGTTCTTTTCTTTCCGATGCTGCGTTCTTAACGCAACACGATCTTCTTCTTTCAGAAATCTTTGCATAAGAAAAATTATTAAACTTGTAAACAATTTCATTCAGAATGAGTATCTCTACAATGTTTTTAAGAAATCTTATTGAGCATTGTCCATTTAAAATTACTAAGATCCGGACTGATAATGGTGCTCAATTTACCTATGCGCTTCTAGCTGAGCATCTTTGTCCCACCCCCCCCCATCCTTTTGATGCAACGTGTAAAGCTTATAAACTTGAGCATAGGCTTACACAATTTAGACATCCTTGGACCAATGGACAGGTGGAGGGTACAAACAGAATGATCAAACAATATACAACAAAAACATATATTATCAGTAATTGGAAAAACTTAAAAAGAATTTGATAACTTTTGTTTTATATTATTAATCATCGACGTAAACTTAACTCATTGAGATATCAAACTCCCTTTGATATCTTTCTTAAAGAGTTTGATCACAATCCAATATATGGTGTTGGGACTGAACAGTTAATGATTAATAAATACGATTTTCCCTTAATTTTTTCCATTCCTGCATGAACCGAAGAAGATCTTCTTGGGTATGAAGGGCTTTCAATCCAATACGCAAACGTGCTTGATTTGGGGGGACTGTAGGGGGGCGAATTCCAGAAATATAAATATGTTTAAAGCCAAGGTAATGTTGAATTTCCATAACGCTTTCTTCGTTTTTCAAGATGATGGGAATAATGTGCGTTGTACTTGATCCAATATCTTCTCCTTGTTCGGTTAGCATTTTTCTAAAACTTTCACCAAGAGATTTCAGGTGAAGGCGCTCTTTGTTCATTGTTTTGATCAAGTTCCACGCTCGAAGTGCCGCTGCCACAACGCAAGGAGAGGGGGCTGTAGAGTAAATAAATCCTTGAGCCTTGTTAATCAAATATTCTTTTAGTATCTTGCTGCACGCAATGTATGCGCCACTTCCCCCCAAAGCTTTGCTGAATGTGCCCATAATGATGTGAGGAACTTGGCTCCAATCTTGCAAGGTAGAACATCCATATCCGTTAATACCAAAAAGTCCTGTTGCGTGAGCTTCGTCTAAATATACAAAAGTCTTGTATTTTAACGCTAGTGCATGGATGTCTTTTAGGGGGGCTGTGTCTCCATCCATTCCAAAAACTGTTTCTGTTACTATAAATTTAGGTCTAGAGTCTTTGGCATATTTTTCTAATAAACATTGAAGATGTTTTGTGTCTAGATGACGATATCGCACCCATTCACACTGACTGAATAGTAAAGCTTGATAAATACTGGCATGATTTAATCGATCAGAAAACACAACTGGGCAGCCCCCTAATATTCCACGATCTAAAATTGCTGATAAAACACTGAAATTAGCTTGAAATCCTGAAGAAAAAAACAATGCCGCTTCTGTTTTTTTATCTAAAGCGATTTGTGTTTCAAGTTGATCGCAAAAAGGATGGTATATAGAAGAAATTCTAGAGGATTTTGCCCCCATCCCATAGATCTGTATTGCGTTGATGGCTTCTTTTAAAATTTTCGGGTGTTGGCTTAATCCTAAATAATCATTATTGGAAAAGTCTAAAACAGAAGAAAATTTTTCTTGACGAAAAATCGGTAATTTGCGATACTTCAGCGTGTTATTTAGTGTGTGAATGTAGTCTTGATATGGAGTGTACATTTTCTGCCTGCAAAGGTTCTTGTGAAAAATCTTCTTTGTCCTGCTTTACATTAGAACAAGCGCAAGGGCTTTTCTTTAAGCCTTTTTTGGAACTTTTATACGAAGCACAACAGCTTCATAGAAAAAATTTTTCTTCTAGCACTGTGCAGATTAGCACGCTTTTAAGCATCAAAACAGGGGGATGTTCAGAAAATTGTGCCTATTGTCCCCAATCTGCGCGCTATAGGACGGGGGTTAAGGCATCTCCACTGATGGATCTTGAAAAAGTAGTGGTGGCTGCAAGGCGTGCAAAAGAGGCAGGGGCAACGCGCTTTTGTATGGGAGCTGCTTGGCGTGAACCAAAAACTCAAGATCTTGATCGAGTGTGTGAAATGGTTCGTGCAGTAAAAAAGCAAGGAATGGAAACCTGTGTTACTTTGGGAATGCTAAAGGAGGATCAAGCCTTACAATTAAAACAAGCCGGATTAGATTTTTACAATCATAATATCGATACGTCCGTAGAGTTTTACGATAAGGTTATCACAACTCGGACCTTCCAAGATCGATTAAATACGTTAGAAGTTGTGCGAAAGGTTGGAATTAAAGTATGCTGCGGGGGAATTATTGGAATGGGAGAAAGTAATGAGGATCGATTAAGAATGCTTGTTCTCTTGGCTAATTTAGCTCCACCTCCAGAATCTGTTCCTATAAATCAATTGATTCCTATCCCAGGGACTCCGCTTGCAGACCGTCAGGCCGTGGATGGATTTGATTTTGTTCGTATTGTTGCAGTGGCACGATGTTTAATGCCCAGGTCTTATATCCGCCTTTCAGCTGGTCGTGAAAACATGTCTGACGAACTTCAAGCGTTGTGTTTTATGGCGGGAGTTAACTCTATATTTTATGGGGAAACGCTCTTAACCGCTGCCAATCCTAAACCGGAAAAAGATCTAAATTTGTTAAAGCGTCTTGGAATTTCTGCGGAAAATTTTTCTTAGCGTTGGAAAAAACGTACCTTAATTAAAAAGTGCTCTGTAAAAAATAGAAAAGGAGCAGTTCAGATGTTAAGTTTTTTAAGGCATCGCATTGGTTTTTAAAGCATATGTATGGCATAATAATGAACATGTGTGCGGCAAAGTAGTCTTTTGAGAAAGTAGAGGATTAAGAGAATGTGGAAAACCTTACATCAACAATTTATAAATTTTTTTAAAAAAAATCATAGAAGTTTAAAAATTCTTCAAAGTTTACATAAAATTGTTGCTGATATTAATGCTCTAGAAGCTCAAATGAAGGCGCTTAGTAATGAGGCGCTTCAGCAAAAGACTAAAGAATTTAAAAATCGTCTTCAAGAAGGGGCATCCTTGGATAGTCTTCTTTGTGAGGCATTTGCGGTTGTTCGTGAAGCTTCAGTAAGAACTTTGGGAATGCGTCATTTTGATGTCCAGCTTTTGGGGGGGGCAGCTCTTCACAAGGGAATGATTGCGGAAATGAAAACGGGAGAGGGAAAAACTTTGGCTTCCACTGCTCCTGTTTATTTAAATGCTCTTACAGAAGAAGGAGTTCACATTGTTACAGTTAACGATTATTTAGCCAACCGTGATGCTTCTACATTGCGTCCTTTGTATAGTTTTTTAGGGTTGTCTGTTGGGTGTGTGACAAGCGATATGCCTTCTTATGAAAAACCCCAGGCGTATCGATGCGATATTACTTACGGCACTAACAATGAGTTCGGTTTTGATTTTTTACGAGATAACATGAAAACTCGCTTAGAAGATCAAGTGCAGCGTGGGCATCACTTTGCTATTATCGACGAGGTTGATAGTATTCTTATCGACGAAGCGAGGACTCCTTTAATTATTTCAGGACCTTCAGAAGATTCCTCGCAATTATATCAAGTTATTGATCAAGTGGTAGCAAAACTTTTACCCGAACATTACGAAAAAGACGAAAAACAAAAAAATATTTCTTTTACAGAACAAGGATGGAAAACCGTTGAACACTTGATACAGGAATCTAATATTGTTCAAGAAGCAACATTATTTGATGCCAAGAACACGATGCTCGTTCATCATTTAAATCAGGCGCTTAAAGCTCGATTCATGTTTGAAAAAAACATAGACTACATTGTGCATAATGAAGAAGTAATTATTATCGATGAATTTACTGGACGTATGAAAAAAGGAAGCAGGTATTCAGATGGGTTGCACCAAGCGCTAGAGGCAAAAGAGGGCGTAGAAATCGAACCTGAGAATCAAACTTTGGCTTCTATTACCTTCCAAAATTATTTTTTGATGTATAAGAAGCTTGCAGGAATGACAGGAACTGCAATGACTGAATCTGCGGAATTTCAAGAAACGTATAGTTTGCCTGTGGTGTGCATTCCTACGCATCGTTCAGTACGCCGAAACGATTTGGATGATGAAATTTTTGCAACTTTTTCAGGAAAGATAAAAGCAGTGGTTCAACTCGTGAATGAATGTCGTCAACGTCAGCAACCTGTTTTGGTGGGAACTTCTAGTATTGAAAAAAGTGAGATTTTTTCAAATGCTTTTAAACAAGCAGGCATTCCTCATCATGTTTTAAACGCCCGTCATCACGAACAGGAAGCGGCAATTATTGAAAGAGCAGGGCTTCCGGGAGCAGTGACCATTGCAACCAATATGGCAGGACGCGGAACAGATATTCAATTGGGGGGAGCAATAGGAAGTGAGCTTGCACTTCTTTTAAAAAATATAGAAGATCAGGAAGTAATTCATCGTATAGAGCAAGAAGTTAGAGAAAAAGTTCAAGAACGAAAAGAAATAGCTATTCAGGCAGGGGGATTATATATCGTAGGAACTGAGCGTCATGAAAGTCGTCGTATCGACAATCAGTTAAGAGGACGCTCTGGACGGCAAGGAGATCCAGGAACTTCTAAATTTTTTATTAGTCTTGAAGATGACTTAATGCGGGTGTTTGGGTCTAATATTGAGTTTGTCAAGCGGTCTTTCTTGAAAGACAACCAAGATGACAGCGTTCCTGTTACACATCCGTGGCTGACACGTAATATAGAAAAAGCTCAAGGAAGGGTGGAAGCACAGCATTTTGAACGACGCAAACAATTGTTAAGGTATGCTCAAGTACTAAACGAACACAGAAAAGTTATTTATGAAACAAGAAATGATTTGTTAAGAGAAAAAGCGCTAGAGGTATTTCAAGATACACAAGAAGCGTTAGTTCACAATTTTATTTCTTACTATACAGATCCTAAAAAGTTACCTGATTTTTGGGAAATATCAACTTTGAAAGAAAGCATAAAGCGAGTATTTCAAATAGAGGTGGATATTCAGCAGTGGATAGAACAAGAAGTCTTATCTCCAGATATTTTGGAAGAAAGAATTCTGTCGTGCATTGAACATGCCTACCAGAAGCAGACAGAAATATTAGATACAGAGTTGGTTCAGTATATGGTGCAAAACATTTTGCTGCAGACTTTAGATCAAGAGTGGACGAAACACTTAAACGTCATGTCCCATTTAAGAGAAGGGATTCACTTACGTTCTTATGGCCAAAAAGATCCTTTAAATGAGTATAAAAAAGAGTCTTTTACATTATTTAAACATATGATTCTGGAATGGCAAGAAAGATCTTTGACTCAGTTTTACAATATAGATCCATCAAAGCTTTTGGAAAAATGGAACAGTATGTACGATGATGATATGGATGAAAAAGATGAACTGATAGAAGGAGCAGAGGAAAAAGATTTAGATAATTTTTATTTTGAACACTCTCCTGAAGAAATAAGCCCTAAAGAAACAAGAAAAAAAGTAGAGCAAGATGATGAAAAGCCAGATCTAGATATTGGTAATACGAAAGATCAAGCTCCTGACTATTCTTCTGTTTCTAGAAATTCTCCGTGCCCATGTCAATCTGGAAGACGGTACAAGCATTGTCATGGAAGTATGGAAGAAGATGCGTTCTTGTAAAGTTTATTTTTAAAAAATCAGCATTTAGCACTTCAAAAAGGGCAGGGGGAGGCTCTTTTTGGTTGTTAAGGAAAGAATAACGATATTTGTTTAGCGTTTTTTTAGTTTATATTTACGCGTTTTTTGTAATAGTTAATTTATTTTTACGGTATTGTGTTTGTTAAAAGAATTAACTACAATGAATAGATCTTTCAGTAACTGTATGTTTATGTCTGAATTGAATGTTTTTCTTAAGATCGTTCAAGGGATTATCCCTTGCCAAAAAGTTTGGGAAGATTCCTACACCTTATGTTTTAAAGACGTTTCTCCTAAAGCTCCTGTGCATGTTTTGTTGATACCTAAAGGGGAATACCTAAATGCTTTGGAGTTTTATAAGAACGCCTCTACTGAAGAAATTTTATCCTTTCAAAAAGGAATAGTTGAGGTTGTGGAGCTTCTTGGACTTGAAAAAAACGGGTTTCGTGCTATAACGAATCAAGGAAATTATGGTCATCAAGAAGTGCCGCATTTTCATCTTCATATTTTAGGGGCAAAATAAGAGTAGGGGGTTAGTATGGGGTGGGGTATTTTTAAAAACAAGCGAATAAAGTCAAGTATCCTTGGGGTTCTTTTAATACTTTTTTGTTTTGGTATCGTTTTTCATTGACGCTTTAAATGAAGAATAGCTTGCAAAAAGTAGTTTAGAGCCTGGAGTTTTGGTGATGTCGTTTTATACAAGGCGCCTAGTAAGATGAAATTAATGAAAGAAAACTACAAAAATTGGCTCTATTTTTATTTATGAAATTTCTCTTGATCTTGCCAGAAAAGATTGCTAATGTAGTATTGATTTTTTTATGTGTATTAATATGCGGTTTTTGATTTTTGAGATAGAAACTTGGAGAACTTTAGAAGGTCAGTTTTTGAAAATAGTCTTTAGCATCGTCGTATCAACTGCTTTTTTTTTGTTTTTAGGGTGTCAGGAATTAAGAAGTTCAGAAAAAGTTGGCCTTCCTACCGAACGACAGTTAAAAACTTATGACAACATGAAACCTTTGTTCCCCAGCCCCTTAGAGCTAACAGAAAAAAAGTCAGAACCCTTTAAAAAAGCTTTTGCTTTGTGGTATGGTGCCTTAAAAGCATTGGCGCGAATTCCTTTGGAAATTTTCGATCCAGAGCGTGGATTTTTACAAACGCATTGGTATATTCCAAAAGATCTTCCCAATCATCGTCTTCAAGTGAAAGTTTGTATTATTCCTTGCCAAGAAATTCGTGTGGAGGCATTATCTGTTACTGTTCTCCATCAAGTTTTAAAACAGGAGCAATGGATCATTATTCCAACTTCGTTAGAATTAGAGCAGAAAATTAAGCGCAGTATTTTACTGCATGCTCGCGATTACGCTGTTCAAAATAAATAATCTTTAAAGAAGGAGTGTCCGTATGAATCACCACAATTATTCTCCATTATCTTGTGAGAAAAAATGGCAAAAAATTTGGCAAGAAAGTAATGCCTTTGAACCTTGCGATCATTCTAAAAAAATGTACGTTTTAGAAATGTTTCCTTATCCTTCTGGGCAGTTACATGTAGGTCATGTAAGAAATTACGCATTAGGAGACGTTATTGCACGTTTTTTTCAGCAAAAAGGGTACAGCGTGTTGCATCCCATGGGGTGGGATGCTTGTGGGCTTCCTGCAGAAACCGCTGCTTTAAAGCAAAAAGTAGATCCAAAAGACTGGACATATCGTAACGCAGAAAATATGCGTCAACAACTTCAAGCGTTGGGGCTATCATTGCAGTGGTCTAGAGAGCTTTTTTCTTGCGATCCATCTTACTATGTTCATGAACAAAAAATGTTTCTTAAATTTTATGAACAGGGAATCGCTTATCGCAAGCAGGCAGAGGTTAATTGGGACCCGGTAGATCATTCAGTTCTGGCCAATGAACAGGTTATTCAAGGAAGAGGGTGGCGTTCTGGAGCATTAGTAGAAAAGCGCCTTCTTGATCAGTGGTTTTTCAAGATTACTGATTTTGCAGAAGAGTTATTGGAAGGATTGCAGCAGCTCACCCAATGGCCTGAGCACGTAAAGCGCATGCAAGAACAATGGATTGGAAAATCGCAAGGTGCGTGTATCCAGTTTGGTGTCTGGGATACTCCCTTAACGTTTACGACATTCACCACTACCCCTGAATTATTGTTTGGTGCAACATTTTTTGCTCTTTCTATTCAGCATCCTCTAGCGGTACTTTGGGAAAAAGAAAATCCAAAAATCGCAGAATTTTTAAAAAAGCAAAATTGTAAAGATACCTCTACTCGCACAGCAGAAACTGAAGAAAAAGAGGGAGTTTTTTCTGGATATTATGGAAAGCATCCCTTTTTAGGGCAAAATCGGATTCCAATTTACATTACAAACTATGTTCAAGGACATTACGGAACTGGTGCGATTTTTGGATGTCCTGCCCATGATGCGCGGGATTTTGAGTTCTCTAGACGCTACGGACTTTCGGTAACTTCTGTGATTCGCCCATTTGAAGCGCAAACGGTTCCTTTTCAAAGTGATGGGCGCATGGTGGATTCAGAATTTTTGAATGGGATGACAGTTTCCGAAGCGCATCATTCCATGTTAAGAGCGTTAAGTAAGCAAAGTTTTGGACATCCTCAAACGGTGTATCGATTAAAAGATTGGTGTGTCAGCAGGCAAAGATATTGGGGCGTGCCTATTCCTGTTATTCATTGTCCTTCTTGTGGAATAGTTCCTGTTCCACTAAAAGATTTACCCGTGATTTTACCAGAAGATGTGATGTTTGAAGGAAAGGGAAATCCTCTTGCTGCACACCCAACGTGGAAGCACGTTCTTTGTCCTTCTTGTCAAGCGCAAGCACAAAGAGAAACAGATACATTTGATACCTTTGTAGAATCATCTTGGTATTTTGCAAGATTTTGCGATGCACATAATACTCAAGAACCCTTTTCTAAAGAATCCATCGAGACATGGATGCCAGTTGATCACTATATTGGCGGAGTAGAGCATGCAATTTTACACCTTTTGTATGCGCGGTTTTTTTCAAGAGCTTTAAAAGCTTGTGGATATTGGGATATTGAAGAACCTTTTCAAAGACTATTTACTCAAGGGATGGTGTGTCATAAAACGTACACAGCCCAAGATGGAAGCTATCTTTACCCTGAAGAGATAGAAAAACAGGAAGATGGTTCTTATTGTCGCTCTAGTGATAGAAGCCCAGTAACGGTGGGGCGCAGCGAAAAAATGAGCAAATCTAAGAGCAATGTAGTAAGTGTAGATCATATGATAAAGACTTACGGAGCAGATACTTTGCGGCTTTTTATGCTTTCAGACACCCCCCCAGAAAAAGATTTGGAATGGAGTATTGAGGGGATTGAAGGATGTTGGAGATGTGTTCACCGATTCTGGAATGTTTTTTCGGAAACTCAGAATAAAATTTCTTTTCATGATCATCTAAAAAAGCCTAAAAATTTTTCTTTGATTGCTAAAAACTTAAGAAGAACCACACACCGCAGCATTTGTTTTATTGAACGTGCCATCAAAGGGTATCATCTGAATAAGTATATTACGTTGTTGCGAGAGTTAGGGAATGCAATTCAAGATTTTCAAAATGATTTTCAAAAAGATGATGATTCTTCTTCCTGGGCCTTAAAAGAAGCGGTTTTAGCTTTTATTTCTATGATGGCTCCTGTTATGCCTCATTTAGCTCAAGAGCTGTATAACCATATAAACCCTGGTGTGTTTATCCATTCTGTCAAATGGCCATCTTATGAAGAAGCCTTGCTTCAAGATGAAGTGGTTACGTTGGCTGTTCAAATTAATGGAAAATCAAAGGGAACGATTGAAGTTTCTATTCATGAAGATGAAGCGGAAATACTAAAAAAAGTTTTAAAAGTTCCAAAGTTTCAAGCAGTGTTAAACGGAAAAGAAATGCACCGTGTCATTATTATTCCTCATAAAATTGTAAGTATTGTTGTGTAAAATAGGAAAGATATGTTGAAGTTTTTTTTTGGATGCATTCAGTTGAAAGAGTGTAAAGCCGTAGTCTTGAATAAAAGAAAAGGAAATATTGTATGAATATTTTAACTCTTAAAGATGCTGCGTTACATGTTCATAAGAAGGTTATACTGTCTAAAGAAACTGTGCACATTTATGCTGGAGAAAAAATTGCTCTAGTAGGGCGCAATGGGTGTGGAAAGTCCACTCTTTTAAGAGTTCTTGCTCAAGAACTTGATATTGAGGAAGGGGTTTATATCCCAAAACCTGGATTGTCTATTGCATATCTGTGTCAAAATCATAAAAATGTTCCGGAATGTTCCGTAGAAACCTTTTTGCACGAAGTCTTGAAAGCGCCTCACTTGGCGTTTCAGGCAGAGGAACTTTTATTAACTTTAAACTTAGATCCTAAACAAAAGCTTTCTCAGCTGTCAGGAGGGGAATTAAGGCGAGCATATATTGCAAGAACTTTGTTAATTCCGTCAGATTTAATTATATTGGATGAGCCCACCAATCATTTAGATATCGTGGGTATTGAGTGGCTAGAATCGTGGATTTTAAAATCCAAGCAGGCATTTATTATTGTTGCTCATGATCGAAAGTTTTTAAAAAACGTTACGCAACGGACGTTGTGGCTTCATCAAGGAAAACTAAGGTCAGCCCCCGTGGGATTTGAGGGGTTTGAAACGTGGCAGGAAACTTTTTTGCAAGAACAAATTCGTATTCAGTCTCGTTTAGATGTAAAATTAGCTCAAGAATTGCGCTGGTTGGCTCGTGGTGTGACTGCGCGACGACGACGAAATGAGGGGCGCTTATCCCGTCTTAAAGAGCTGCGCGCGCAAAAAGCAAATTTCAGTAAAAATCAGCAAAAAATGGTACCGTCTCGCCAAGATGATGTAGGCCTTACACGACAATTAATGGAAGGCTGGAATTTGGGGTATACGTTACCAGAGGGCAGGGGGTTGTTCAAGGAGCTCAATTTTCGCTTGCTGAAAGGTGACCGTATAGGAATTATAGGGCCAAATGGATGTGGAAAGAGCACATTAATTCGTGTTCTTACCAAAGAAATAACGCCTAGCGAAGGAATATTAAAAACTGCTTCTACGCTTCATTGGAGCATGTTTAAGCAAAATCAGCCTATAGAAGAGCTTTCTTTTTCGGTCAAACGTTTTTTGTGTTCTCAAGGGTCAGACTATGTAGACGTTCAGGGAAAGCAGCGTCATGTGGTTGCGTATTTAAAAGAGTTTTTATTTTCTCCAGAACAAGCTCACTGTCTTGTTCAAATGCTTTCGGGGGGGGAAAGAAATCGTTTGCGTTTGGCAAAGCTATTATCTCAAAGTCCTGATTTGTTAATCTTAGATGAACCTACCAATGATCTTGATATTGAGACTTTGGATTTTTTAAAAGATTTTTTATTGCAGTATGCGGGAACTATTATTATTGTATCTCATGATCGGGATTTTCTGGATGATGTGGTTTCAAGCGTTTTAGTTTTTGAATCTCAAGGAAAGGTTAGAGAGTTTGTTGGAAGTTTTAGTGAATATCTTCAAGCAGAGTCAGAACGCCATGCATTTTTTAAGATTCCAGAAAAATCGTCAAAACCTTGTGCTGAAAAGTCTTCTAGTGTTGAAGCTTCGGCGCGCTCTTCTTTGAAAAAAGAAAAATTATCTTATCGAGAAAAATTTTTACTGGAAAATGGATTACAGGAAATTGAAGAGCTTTTAGATCAAAAAAGGAGATTAGAAGAGCAGTTGGTGCATTTTCAAAGGAACTCTCCTCTTCCACTTAACGCATCTCAAATAGAGCAGCTTTCTGTCATGAGTCAAACGCTTTGTGAGTGTTTAGAAAAAATTCAAGAAAAAGAAGAAGCCTGGATTAACGTTGCAGAAAAAGAATCTCGCCTTTGCAGCAAAGATGAAAAAGATTGCTTACTAAGGCCCGTCCTCAATTAAGCAAAACGACAAGTAAAACTAAGTGAACAACGCCCATAGAATTTACGGACGTTTATCATAGCGCGAGGCAATGGCTTTGCATTGCTTTCAGTTTAGCAAAAAAATTCTAGATCGAATGACGGGATTTAATAAAAATACGTATCATATTTCTGAAAGAAGGAGATCGTGTTGCGTTACGAACCGACGCGTAGAAGATAGGATTAAGGGACCGCAAAGGTGATGACAACACCGCCGGACCATCCTGTTTGGTGATGACGTGCCCCCATATGGTAACGAAAATCACCTGTTAGGCACCCTCATTGCGCCATGACGGCCACACGCATGTACCTTGATGGGAGTGACTGCACATGGGCCTTACGGGGGTGTCTCTTAAAAACCTTGAAGACGTTTTTTTATCAGCTGAAAGACGCTTATCCAAATTCGCCTAACATTCACCTGATCTTGGATCAAGACCCCTACAAGCAAAGACACCCAAAAAGCAGCAAAAGAAAGGGGAAATTGAGGTGCATTGTTTCCAACCCCAACCCTGCCCCATCGAAGAATGAATATGTGCGCAATAATCGATTTTTCGTCTCTGTCAAAGAGTTTTTCAAGAGTATGCTGCATTTTTTCGACCAAAACAGAAACAACATCGCCATGGATCTTGTCGAGCGCGTCAATGACAACTTTCAACGCATTAGTCCAACACTTTCGGTTTGATTTGGTATAGAACGTATTTTATTTCATCGATTACTAGAACAGTGGATGCGACCTTGCCCAGAAAACAG
The DNA here is from genome assembly GCF_000388175.3 of Holospora undulata HU1. Taxonomy (GTDB): domain Bacteria; phylum Pseudomonadota; class Alphaproteobacteria; order Holosporales; family Holosporaceae; genus Holospora; species Holospora undulata_A. The sequence goes on from NZ_ARPM03000079.1 coordinate 12,358, forward strand.
GCAAGTATAGAAAAGTATGACCAATATATTATGATATTCTTAATTTTTTTTTTATATAATTTCTTGTGTAATATTTTAAACCAGAACAATGATTAAAAAAATTGATAAAAAACTTTTGTTATTCGTTCTTGCTCTGCTTTTTATTTCTCCTAATCAAGGAAATACTTTTTTTTTAGATGGACTAATTGCAATTCCGGAGGATCTAAAATCATCTTTAGACCCTTTTTTAAAAGATTTGATGGATCCACTACAACTTATGAGAAAAAACAATCCTAAGGAACCTTTAAATGAAAAAGTGGAAGAAATAATAGAAATTATTAATGAAAAAGCAAAAACTCCTGATGATATAGAACAGATTCTATTAAAAATAAAAAACGAAAAAAAGAATATTTTTAAAATAATAGAAGAAAACAAGAAATATGAAAAAGTTAAAAAAAGTCTGCAAGATAAGGATGCGTTTTTCGATTTTTTTGATACATTAGGTGAGGGGGATTTCTTATCTGATCTTAATAGTTTTGTTGATTTTCTTAACGTAAGAGATCAAGATCAAGATACGAAAGAAATTTTAAAAGAGTTTGAAGATTTTAAAAAAGAATGTAAAAAAGTAAAAAAAAGCTTTCTTGAAGAAGGCGATTCAAAATCAGGTAGCAAGATAAAAAATCTTATTTTATCTATAAAAGTCCTTTCAAAAATTGAAAAAATTTATGAATCTAATCTTAAAAAACAAAAAAAAACAGAGCTACATGACAAAGCTGTGTGTTCGTGCTTCTCGTCAATTTTTTCAAAAAGAAAAGATCTTTCATTCAATGAAATCATAGAAGAAATTCGATATAAATACAAAATTGAAATTAAATTTGATGACATTTTAGAAAGCAAGTTTCATAAAAGCAAAGATATCTCTGAAGAAAAAGAAATGTTTGAGTTGTTTTTAAGACTTTCTGAAAATTCCTTTCCTGTGTACAAACCACAGCAGGATGATCTAATAAATTTACTTATTTGTTCTGTCTTAAGAGAAATACTCAGAGATAACCTTAATGCTGATGAAAAAAAAACACTAGCAAGACAATTAGAAAAAAATTTAAAATCGTCGAAATTAAATTCTTTTGATAAATTTTTTAGTCAAGAGTCTAATGAAGATATATCATTTTCAAATGAAGATATTAGCACCATTAAGACAGCTTTTTCTAACCAACTGGGATCCTTATTAAGAAATTCTATACAACACAAAAACCAGAATGCGAGCACCAACATAGAAAGATCTAAAAATATTATACAGGGAAAATATTGGCAGTTTATTTCTCGATTAATTCAGATCGAAGGAGTAAGATCTAATTTTTTAAAACAAACGTATAAAATTTTAGAAAAAATAAAAAATACTTTAGAGACGAGGGCCTCTTTTATAGGGAGGAATAAATTATCAAGGGACGAAAATAGCCTTGAAAAACAACAAGAAGAAATTAAAAATGCTTTTGACAGCGTGATATATTTGTTAAACAATGGAAAACCAGATAAATTAAAAAATGAAAAAAATATAATTGAAAATGCAGTAAAATCAGTTATTGAACAAACTACACAATTATTTACCCAAGAGATTGAAAAAAATGAAAAAAATATAGAACTAGTTAATAAAAAAATTGAATTATTGAAAATAGAAAAACAATCAAATCCAAATGAAGATGAAGAAGATTCTAGTAAAAAAATCACTAAAGAAAAAAACAAAGAAATAGATGCTATTAATTTGAATGTTAAAAAATTAAAACAAAATATTAGTTTTCTAGAAAAAAAACTAGTTATTAGCGAACAACACACAAAGCGTTTAGAAGATCGTAATGATCAATTAGAATCGTTAGTCAAGATTTATCTAGAGCAAGCAAAAGATTTAAAAAATGATAAGGAGGGTTTATTGAAAATGATTAAAACATTAAGAAAAAACTCGGACCTTTTATTAGAAGATTTTAAAAATTTAAAGTCAGAAATCGATTCTCTTAAAGTCTCTAGTTCTGAAAGTCAAGATCTGGCTAAAAGATTAAACAAAGAAAAGGAAGAATTAGAAATTAAATTAAAAGAATTTTCAAATAAAGAACAAGAAATTGAAAAAGAAAAAAGCCAATTAAAGAAAGAACTTTTAAAAACCAATCAAATGAATACAACATTAAAAAATAAATTACAAATTACAGAACAAGAACTTAAGAGAGAAAAAATTAATAGAGAAGATCTAGAAAGCGATCTTAAAACACAAATAACGCTTGTAACGGAAATGAAAATAAAAAAAGATGAGACTGATGAAAAATTGAATCAATTAGAACTGTTGAAACTGAGTGATAGAAAAAATCAAGAAAAAATAAAACAACTAAATGAAGAAAGCAAAGCGCTAAGTTTTGATATTGAAAAATTAAGTAAAGAAATAAAAATAAAAGAAGAAAAGTTGACTCAAAAAGACGAGCATTATCATAGTATTATAAGTCAAATGGAGGACGAAAATAAAAAAATATTGCTTGATATAAAAAAAGATTTTGCAGTGAAAGATCATACACTTCAAAAAATGCAACAATCTAATGTAGAGTTAGCAGAAAAAATACAGAATTTACAAAAAGAAAAAGATGATTTATTAATTGAAAAAAATTCATACAATGAAATATTAGAATTAAAAAACCAAGAATTAGAATTAATTAAAGAAGAAATGAAAAAAGCAATAATAGAAAACGATAAAAAAAAGGAGATTCAAATAAAAGAAATAATTCAAAAAAAAGAAGACGAGAAAACGCATTTATTAAAAAAAACAGATCATTTAAGCAAATATCAGGAAAAATTAATTCAAAAAAATTTAGAATTGGAAAATATCCTTGAAAAATCCCGTAAAAGTATACAAATATTAGAATATGACAACACATCATTAAAAAAAGAAAAAGAAAAAGTGCTGAAAAATTTTGAGTTATTAAAAGAAGCGTTACATAAACAAGAAATAATTTTTAAAGAACAATTTAGCGTTGTGCATAAAGAGAATCAAGAATTAAAAGAAAAAATAGAAGATCAAGAAAAAATACTTACTCAACTCAATGAACAAGTTAACACAGGTGGACAAATACTTCAACAAACTAAAGAACAGCTAGAGCAAGTATTAACAGAAAGAGATCAGTTATTGAAAGATAAAAAAGAATTAGAAGAACGTTTGAATATGTTAAAAAAAGATAAAATTAAATCAGAAGAAGGCCGTAAAATAGTAGAAGAAAAATTTAAAGAAAAGAATGAAATACTAGAAAAAAAATTAAATGAGAGTATACAAGTTTTAAAAGTACAGCAGATAATAGCAAAAGAATTTGAATCTACCTTGGTATTATTGAATCCCGAAAATAAAGAGCAAAAAAACAAAATAAAAGATCAAGAAAATAAATTAAAAAATCAAGAAAAAAAAATGAAAGAACTTGAGGAAAAAATAGAAGAAGATAAAAAAAAGAATTTATCGTTTTACAATTTTCTTTCCGATCAGAAAAAGCAGGAGATTCTTGAACAGATTAGAAGAGCGAGAACTTATGAAAAATCAATAGATCAATTAAATCTTGCGTTCGAAAATAGGAAAAATTATTTTGAATATAAAGAATTTATACCAGAGATATATTCAAAAGTATTAAGTTTTTCTGTTCCACTTTTCAAAAAATTAATAGGCGACCTGGGTTTGGTTTCAGACCTTTCCCCTCCAAAAAATATTTTAAAAAAAATGAATGAATTACTTAACGTTGTGGTTTTTCCATTGAAAAATCTAAAAACAAATTATCTAGAAGATCAAGAATTGAAAAAAATTTTGAGACATAGTTATTTTCAAGAATTTTTTGTAAAAATAGTTATAGATGATTTTTCTGATAATCTTGGAAGAAAAGAAGATTTTCTTCTTTCTAATATTTTTTCTTCCTCTTATCCCTTACAGTGGACAAATTGGGTATTAAACGTTACGTTGTTGAATGATGTTATGTTTTATTTGGAACCATTATCAAAGAATGATCCGTTATCTAACTATATTAAGATGTTTCGTTTTAGAGAGCTTTTAAAAGAAAAATATAATCAATTTTTATCTAGTGTTCCATTTAATCAAGAAAATAGTCATATTTTTTTAAAAGCTTTAAATTTAGTGGAAAATATCGGGGAAAGCTCTTTGGCAAAAGCTTTAATGGAAAAATACAATAAGTGGGCAAGCAGCTCTGCGTTTCCTGAGGACAAACTAAAGGATTCTTCAGTTATTGGGGGGGCTTTGAAAAGATCTTCATCAACAGCATCAACAGCATCAACCGATTCTGTACAGGATTCTTCAGTTATTGGGGGGGCTTTGAAAAGATCTTCATCAACAGCATCAACAGCATCAACCGATTCTGTACAGGATTCTTCAGTTATTGGGGAGGCTTTGAAAAGATCTTCATCAACAGCATCAACTGATTCTTTAGAAACTTCTGCAGCTGTCGATAGTTTGGAAAAAATAATACAAAAATTAACACAAATGCAAAATTTTTCTGGTTCATTCAAAGAATTAGAAATTTTATTGGACGAGACAGAAAATAAGATAATTAATGTTTTTAAAAATCGGGGAGGGGAAATAGAGAATATTTTTGGAAAATTGGGAAGAAAAAATTATGATCCGCTTTCTTGTATATATCTAAAATATTTAGATATATTAAAAGATATTTTGACGGACAAAAAAAAAGAAGGTATTAGAAATTCACTAATAAAAGTTGTTTCTATGGCACTAACAGAATTTCCAAAACCATCTTCCCATTTTACAAAAAAACCATATTTATCCGCTTCTAAAAGTGCAGTGCTTAAAAAATTTATTGAAAAGGTATATAAAGAACATATTATTCCCTTAATTCAAAAAAATGAAGAAAAATGGAAAAAAGAGAATTCTCAAGGCGCATTAAATTTTAAGCAAGTGGTGAAAGAATCAATTAACGTTCTAAGTGATTTTTTGGGTAACTCTATAAAAGATTTCTGGCCTGAAGGTTTCGATAATACTTTTCCCCAATCTGATGAAAAAAGTTCTGCTTCGATTAATAAACCTGCTGAACAGCAGAAATTTATTTCAAAACGAGTGCAAAGAGCAGAACAGACTTTTCGAGACGATATTATAGATTGGGTAAATAAATTAAAAGCTCCTAAAGTTAGTTTTTTTTCAGTAAAAAATATTAAAGAAAAATTTTCTCAAAGCGTTTCTGCACTTAAAGGTACAAAATATATTGATGAAAGAGATGAGGCAATCAACAAAGCTGAAAATAAAGCTCTTGGCGATTCGGGAAGTTATTATGGATTGGTAGACAGTTTATGCGAAGACGATACTCCAATTAATGCTGGGGTAGAACTATTAAAAAATTTAGATATTTTTGTTGAAGAACAGCTCGGAAATTTTAGGACGGCGCTTTTTTCCTCGAAGAATGCAATGGGAAAAATTTTTATGGATAGATTATTGCATTCTATAAAAGCTATGTATCGTGGGGTGGGAGCAGAATATAGATCATCCAAAGAGTATAAAAAAAATAGTCCATCTCTATATAAAAAAATGACTCAATTTTTTTTCAGTAGAATGATGAAAATTAATACAAGTGAACAAGAAAAATCTCGGAGACTGGATAGATATATTGAAAAAATTACATCTTTTTTATCAGAAGAATCAAAAAATTGCGAAACCTGTGAGAGCAGAGATGAAACTGAAAGCACTCAGAAAATTCGTGAAGAAAACTCTCAAAGAGTATTTTTCGCAGCTGTTAGTTTGCTTATAGAACCTTTTTTTGATAGACCAGATTTTATGGACATTTTGATAAAAACAGGATCTGAAAAAAGAATACTAGATACTTTTAAGAAAATATACAAAAAATATTGTATAAGTTTTGAATATCTTTCTGATTTAGAGAAAGGTTTTGGAAAAAATATTTTTGAGAGAACTGACAATAAATCAAACGGTTTTAATGAGTTATATCGGTTTTTAAAATATTCTAGAAAAGAAGCATACGCATACGCGGAATTTATTAGACGCAATATTCCAGGAAAATTTCCAAGCAATTTAAAACATCATGAAAGAGATCTAATATATTTTCACCCCGTATATGTTCCTTAAGAATATTTGCCATATCTTCGCAATCCCAAACGTTACTAGAACCAGTAGTCGAGAATTTTTTCTAGGCGCGAAAAAAATGGATGGAGAATATTTCCATCCATCCTTTAGACAGTGTCGTCACGGGATGTGCAACCAAAGGAAAAGGTTTTTTCTTGATTCCCTAAATTGTCTTTATCTTACCATCTGCAAAATTTTTTTACGTATTTATGATATTTTTAATTTTTTTTTATACAATTTATTATGAGTTACAGATTTTTAGAGTATAAAAATGATTAAAAAAATTAACAAAAACCTTTTTTTATTTTTGATTGCTACATTGGTATCACATCAAGGATATGCACCGCCAAATGAGCAGGATACTAATGAGAAGGATAAAAATGAGAAAGATACTATGGAAATTTTAAAAGCAATTCAGAGTGCTAAAACTCCCCAAGAATCTATGAGTCATATGGATGAGGCATATAACATTAATTATGCGGAAAACAAAAAGTTTATGCCATTAATATATTCAAAGCTATTAAGTTTTTTTGTTCCAGTTTTTAAAAAATTGGTAAATGATTTAGGATTGCTTAAAATTGAACATGCTGAAAGTGAACAAGAAAAAAAAGAAATTCAAGATAAAAGTGAAAAAATTCAAAAACAAATAAAAGAAGTATTTGTAAACATATTGAATTGTGTCGATTCTCTTAAATATCGCACTCAAGATGTCACCTTAATAAAAGAGTTGAAAAGTATTTATTTTCAAAACTTTTTTTCAAAAATAGCAATAAATTACGATGATGATTATAGCAACAAAAAGATACCTCCTGCTATTTTCTCTCTGTCTTATCCGTTATCGTGGACAAATTTAATCTTAAGCTTTTTGTTGATAGATTCTGATTTTAAGAACATATGGGATGATGATAAAGAATCATTATCTGACTTTATTTTACCAATGCATATGGAGAATTTTAAAAATTTTATAAAAAATAAATACGATGATTTTTTTTCTAGCTTTCCATTTAATTCTGAAAATGAGAAGAATTTTTTAAAAAACATATCTTTTTTGAAAAGAATTGGTGATAGTAATTTTGTAAAAAAAATAGATGAAAAATACAAAAGATGGGTAAAAAGCGAAAACAATGAATTTCACAAAGATCGCAATGAATTTGAGTTACAAAAATTACCTGAAGAGGAAGATCCATTTGAATCACAAAAATTGCCTGAAGAGGAAGATGCATTCATAACCCAACTAGAAAAGGAAGTAAAACAGGATGAACTATCTTCCGAAAGTATCCAAAAGATTGCTAAAGAAAATGATAATGTTCCTTACAAAATTTTAGGAAATTTTACCAATAGGAGTCTCCCAGACGTAACCTCTGCTTTGAAAGTCTTAACCAGAGAAGGTAGCTCTTATTTTCATGCAAGCGAAGCAAAAGTGCTGTTAAAAAATTTCTTCTATCGATTAAAAAATTTAGAAGACTTAAAACTGCAAAATTATTTGAAAAAGATTTACATGATTTTCGTTTTAAAAGAAATAAAACAAATAAAAAAAGACAAAAAATTAAGTGAACACTTATATCAATCCATCCATATCTTATTTCATGGATTTTTCTCAGAAGAAGATAATTTCTCATTTCTATTTGAATCTAAAGATAAAAGGATGCTATTAAGTAAATTGATGGTTAATAAATTTGGAAACGCTTTAAAATGGAAAAATTTATTCATGGCTCCAACTTATAATATGTTGAATCTTAAATTATTATTAATGTCGATACAAAATATAATACAACCTTTTGAAGAGTTTAAAAAGTTGAATTCTACTTTAGAAAGTATAATTTTAGAACAAATAAAACAAATAAAAAAAATTGAAACTCGCCATGAATCATGGAAAGATACAGAAAATACGTTAATTGATATTTTAAAAAATTTAGACATACATGGGGTAATACCAAAAAATTTCGAAAAAATCGTCGAAAACGACATAAGTAATATATATACAAAATACGTAATGGAGTTAATGAAGGATCAAAAACCAGAAATAGAACATTCATTGCAAAAAATTTCTGGTTACATTATAAATATAAAAGGAGAAGAGATAAAACACAGTCCGCAATTCAATAGAATTATGCAAGCTGTTTTTAAAAAAGTGTATAGAGAAATTATTCAAGAATTGAAATCATCAAACTTCAAAGAATCCTTATATGGAGGAGAGAAATTTTTAGCAAAAGAATTTTTAAAAATGGGCGGCAACATTTTTAAGGATGTTTCGCCTGACTTTGCAAAAGAACTTGCAAAGGGGGTTCCGGATGAACTTTTACCTGAAAATAATAATTTCAATGTCAATGCACAGAAGAAAAAGTCTTTCATGGAGACTCGCTATTTTTAAAAAATTTTTAGGAAGTGGATTTTTTATCCAAACTTTTTTTATTCAGAATTGATATTATGGAACAATTGGGTGGAAAATTATTTACATCCTTTTGTTTACAAAATTTGTAAAAAATTAAAACAATTTTCTTATAATTGTATTACGTGAAAAAACATCTAAAGAACCTATGATTAGAACAAAAAAAAAAAAGTTATTTATTTATGTATGTGTTTTTGAAATTTTTTTTTCAAGTAAATGCGCTTTAGCGTTCCCAGGAGAAACTCCTGTGGTACGCGATGTCGGTCAAAGTGAAATAATACTTCCTCAAAAGAAATCTTTAATAAAGTTTACAGAACTAGGAAAATCTAAATCATTAGTTCCGTCTGGTAAAGAAAAATCTCCAGCAGGTCAAAAACTTAGAAACGAGTTAGAGTTAAGACTTCAGGAAATAATTAATAATCCCAAAACAGCAGAAAAAATTTATGTAGAATTTTTGAGACCAATTTTTAAAAGCATGAGTGAAAAAATTCTGTACTACATTAGACAACGCCACGAAGAATTAAAGTTTACTCCTCCTGCAAATCCTCAACAAGTAATTCAACCTGGGCGTCTTCCTTTAGTTTCTGACCCCCTTGCTTCTGATAATACACAAGAAATCGATAAATTAATTTATGGCTTAATAAAAGAGATACCAGTGCTTGTAGAGGAAATAAATAAAAATCAACAAAATAAAAATTTTATCCCACAATTAAATAACAATCAAAATCCGGACATTTCTTTAAAATTTTTAAACATTATTAGTGCGATTGAACGTATTACTCAAAAAAATATTTCTCAACTTCCTTTTGATTCAAAAATAAAAATGTTAAAGGAATTAAGAGAAGTTATTCCTCAAAATGAAGTTATTCCTCAAAATATTTATCAACAAAAATTACAATTTAAACAAAAACTAAACGAAATCGTTGATAAATTTTTGTCCTCCCAAACTCCCCATAAAATGTTTTAGATTTGACACAGCGTTATTTCAGGATTGATCAATTCTTCCACTCTAATCGTCTAGAGATTCCGTCAGTAAAGTTTTCTGTTTCAAGCGGGATGTAGGGAAGTGTTCCTGAAATATACCCTTCTAAAGTTTTCCATTGATTTTGAATATAGTCTTCTAGGTGTTCAAGTACTTTTGCGCTTATACACTGAAATCCGTGAGACAAGGAAAGGTGGAACCACTGCACCTTTTGAATGGGAAAAGTATCAGGCACCCCCTTAAATCCGTTATTTTTCAATATCCAAGCCAACCACCATAATTGGCTGCTAACACCATCATCTTGAATAGTTTTGGGCAGAACACCTGTTTTGTAATCAATGATGATGCCCCCTTCCCTTTTATAGTCAATGCGATCTGCTTGAGCTACAAGCACTACAGACCCAAAAGCGGTGTTGACCTCTTTGCGCCCCTTTGCTTCTATAAAAGAAGTAAAAAAATTTTTTCTGCTTTCTAATTCATATTCAAAAAAACCTTCAAAACATCGCAGTATCTGAGTTCTGATCATTCTATTAGAGTATTGAGGAAATAACATTTCTTCGATTAACTGCATTAAGTGAAATTTCAGTACAGATTCTAAAAAAGAAACATTTCCTGGGCAACGTCGCATCCACTGTTCTAGTAATCGATGAAATAAAATACCCAATGAAGTGCCTGCTTCTTTTTGAAGGGGAGCCAAAGGATAAATTCCCAAGATGCGTTTTAAATAAAATCCATAAGGATTATTGTAGAGTAAAACCATATCGCTTACGGAAAGAATTTTTGGCTTTATTTGTGAACATAAAACACGAGGTTTATCACAAGAAGGGACGAAATAAGGAAAATTTTTAAAATTTTCTAAAACAGGACTATATGATATACCTTGTAAACGCAGCAAAAATCTAGAAGGGTCCCCACTATTTTTAGAGCGAATAAAAATTATCTCAGGTGCATTTAAACAAGATAAAAAATTCCTGGCGGCCATTCCAATTTGCCAACTGGAGGGGGGAAATTTTAAATGCTCTTGCAATCCAGAAGGCAGTAAAGAGTTAGTAGTAATGCCTCTTGGCCATCCTCCTTCGTATAAACTGGTCAAAATGCATACATCATAACTTGGTGCTAACAATCGCGCTTCTTTTGGACCACAAAGGTATAAAAGTGTCTCACAAGAATCATTAAGGTGTTCTGGAGAGGACAAAAAATAATTTTGAAAAAGATGATTAAGTAAAACTCCTACTTCTGCTGCGTTCAGTGCCTCATAAGCAAAAGCATTATTTATCAATTCATTCAGCGCTTCTTTTACTTTTTTTCCAGACTCTTTCCAAAGCCAATCCTTTAATACGCCTTCAAGCGCTTGATTTAAAGTGTTTAGCCATAATTCTAATGAATAGCGTTGTAAAGAATTTATCATAGAAGAAAGTGACGAAAAAAAAGAATGAAAACTTTTTATAATGCGCTCTGCAATGCGCGGATATGGGGTATGTTGTCCGTGACGATTTAGCCATTCCCATAAGTTTTCTGGTAGAGGATTTCCTCTAAAATATCGGTTTTCAAGAAAACACATCCACTGAAAAAGGCCTGGGTAACGCCCTTTCCAAGTATTATGTTTTAAAAAGTCTGAAGCAGAAAAGAAAGACCACTTTTTTTCTATACACTGCCATAAACACAAAATAAAATGCGCACTGGTATGATGAATTAGGCATAACGATCCTTGCCATTGAATCGGGATTCCTTCGTTTTCTAGCAAAATAGATACTCCTTGAGCTAAAACAGGATCAGGGGTTGCACATAATGCTGACTTCCCCTTTTTGTAGCACGTTATCAAACATTGTGCTACTTGATACGCTTCTTCCATGGGGGTTGTCACAGTATAATAGTGCAGCGTGTTTTTGATAGGTACTGTCAAGAAATTTCCGTGATAAGAAGCTAAAAAAGCATCTTGAGCATCAGGAAAAGACGAAATCTTCTTTGATTTTTTTTTTATATTAGCGCTTTTAAAATACTCATCACAAATAATAACAATGTCGTCATAGTTAAGATTTAAATCTAAAAGCGTTTTTTGAAATCCGTACAAAGGATGAAATGCAGAAAGGGAATCTTGTGAAGTTTGGCTTGGGTTGGGAGCATAAGGAAACAAAATCCACCCTTGGGGGTATTTCTTTAATTGTTTCATCATCTCTCGTGTAAACGGAAGTGTTCCTTGAGCCCCCATAAGTACCGTTGGGTCTTTTAATTCATCAAAACGATCAAGAAAATGTTCATAAACAGATTCACGAGGAGGATTTTTTTTTTTCAAAAAATCTGGCCATAGCTCTGAAATATACCGCAGTAAGTGCAGGGTTGAACACTCATACTGAGAAAAAAACTCCTCTTGTACTTCATAAAGTTTATGCCACGAAGTTTCATACATCAAACTTTGTTCCCATAGCAATAATGCGTCTTGTGCTATCATTATGCGACGTTCTAAAGGGATATCAGGTATAACAGGAGTTAAAAAAGAAAGCATCCACCCTAATTTTCTTTCAAAAGGAAGTGAATCATTTTTAGATACTGAGTAAATTTTGGGAAGACATTCTTCAGCACTATCGTGAGTAAAAAAAGCACGCCGCAAAAAAGGGATGCATCGCGTATAGGGAACATAAATTTTCCATCTTGATAGAGGAATATTAAGAAAATTGGACTGGTATTCTATCCAACGAACAGTTAAAGCAAACAGATTTTCTTTTTTAGCGCTCATCATTGCAAAATGTCGCATAAAAAGGGCTCCTGAAATTCTATGGTTTAATCATACGGTATGGGAGAAAAAATTTCACTATGGTTTTTTTCTCCTTCATGACATTTTGTAATATTTAGTATATAATTTCTTAAGAATAAAATAGGCGGCAAGCGCACGTGAAATTCTGGGAATGCCCGCAAAGAGGAACTCTTATCAAGCGGTATAAAAGATTTTTTGTTGATGTAGAGCTAGAAACGGGAACATGCGTTATGGCACATTGTGTTAATACTGGTGCAATGTTAGGATTAACAGAGCCAGGATCCAAGGTTTGGGTATGTCCCAAAAAACCCCAATCTTTAGGAAAGCTTCCTTTTGTCTGGATGATGGAAGAGGTAAAAGAGGGACACCAAGCAAAGCCGATCTTAGTGGGAACAAATACCGCTATTCCCAGTATGCTTGTAAAAGAGGCGTTAACAGAAAAACGATTTCCGCAGTGGTCTGACATAAAAAGTTTCAAAAGCGAGCCTTGCTTGGGAGAATCTCGTTTAGACTTTTTGCTTACCTTTGAACATTCTTTGGTATGGATTGAGGTAAAGAATGTACATTTAAAGCACAATACCGTTGCTTTGTTTCCAGATTGCGTAACCCAAAGAGGAACAAAACATCTGCGCTTATTAACAGCACTTGCACAACAAGGCAAGACTGCAGTGATGCTTTATGTCGTTCAACGTAATGACTGTTCTGTCTTTCAAATAGCAGGATATCTTGATGCAGAATACGGAAAGGCTTTTGAAGCAGCGCATCAGGCAGGTGTAGTCATGCTGGCTTATGGGTGTGAGATGTCTCTGCAAGGCATTACTATTCAATCTTGCCCCTTAGAAGTTCAAGGTGTGTGTTGGGCGCCATTTTAGGGGTAGAATTTTAATGCTCTCTTAGATTTTTTTACAACACGTATAAATAAGGTTTAACTCATTTCAAAAAGGTTTGTGATGTATCTTTTTTCTCCTTTATTAGAATCTTTGTTGATTCATCCTTTTCTGCAACGTGCAGTAATTTTGTGTTTTTTATCTTCTATTTTGTGTGCGTTAATGGGGGCAGTCTTAATGTCAGGAAAAACTGCGTTTTTAGGAGACGCCCTTTCCCATGGAATGTTACCAGGCATCACGCTAGGAACACGCATGGATGGGCCTTGGTGGATAGTAAGTCTTATGGGAGCAGTCTCAGGAATTATTTTAACAACTATCACTCTATGGACATCTCGCCATCGCGCATTAGACGTAAACAGCAGTATAGCAGGAATTTATTTATTGGCTATTGCAATTAGTATGTTTTTTGGAGGAAGCGAAGATTTAATGCACGCTTTTTTTGGATCTATTTTTATTGTTCCGCAGAGCTATGTTTTTGTTCTTACGCTGTGTACTCTAGGATCTGGGATTTTTTGTTATTATTTTTGGGACAATTTAAAAACTCACAGTTTTGATTCTGAATTTGCATACAGAACTTACCCTAAAATGCGGTGGATTTATCGAGGATGGATTGCTTTATTTGTGTTGAATGCCGCCATTCAATTTCAAGGAATGGGAGCGCTTGTCGTCTTAGGACTAACTATTTTGCCGTTTTTAAGCTTTTACGTTTCTGGAACTCACCTTAAACATATTTTTTGGAAATCTGTGCTTTGGAATATGTGTGCCACATTGTCTTCTCTTTTTTTTTCGTGCTATAAGGATTGGCCTTACGGTCCTACGTTGTTGATAGTCTTAGGAATAGGGTATGCGGGGTCATTAATTTATAGCAGAATTAAACTTCCGCATTTATGGCGTGTTTTGGTGATATTCTTTGTTTCCTTTGATTTGTATGCATACCGTCCATACATCGTCACATCTTCTTTTTTATTAAAACATATAACAGAAAAATTAGCCCCAAAAGAGTGTCTTATTGAAACAATTTCAGAAAATGATTACACCTCTCCTTGCCATTGCAGTTCTCTTCATCATTTTCCGTGTAGCGCAAAAAGCATTAAAAAATTAACTAAGGCGGACCTTGTTATTCTTCACGGAAAGGGGGTGGATATGCAGTGGTTTTCTACTTTAAATGCTTTAAAAATAAAAGCAAAAATCTTGGTCCTTTCAGAAAAAATAAAACTTAAAAAAATTAAAATTTTAGAAAAAAATCCAATACAAAAAGAAATTTCTAGAACGACTTTCACAGACCTTATTTCAGATGGTCATTTATGGCACGATCCCTATTATGTCATTCAGTACGTTACCATCATAACTGAAGCATTGCTTAAAATATACCCAAACAAAAGCATTCAAAGCCGTGCGGCTATTTATATCCGTGATCTTAACGATTTAGATGTTTGGATCCAAAACCAATGGAAAGGAAGAAAAAAACTTTCAGGGCTAGTTTTTCACAACTCTATGCCCTATTACCAAAATCGCTATGGAGTTACCTTGTATGCTCTTCCTGAGGCAAGCCATCATCAAGGAAATTACTTAATGCATTTGACAAAATTAAAAATTTGCGCAATTTTTCCAGAACAAAGCCATAGTTCTGAGGGCGCAGAGCAATTAGCAAAAGATCTAAAAATAAAATTAGCAAGTTCGTTGTGCATCGATGATATTCCTTTTGGAAAAACTTACTGCGACGTTATGAAAAGTAATACCGAAATTTTGTGTGATGCGCTGATACAAAACGAAGAAGAAAAGAGCATCTATTCAAAATCAAAAAAATAATAAAAGTTTACCTCCTTAGAGAGCAGTGTGGTTGTCTAAGGTAAAGTTTGTAGACAAAAAAAATAAAATGAGTTATAATCGGAATCAATTTATTGCTATGGTGCATTGATGAAGGTCGTTACACGTTTTGCTCCCTCTCCTACTGGATGGCTTCATTTAGGATCTGCTCGTACAGCGTTATTTAATTATTTGTACGCCAGAAAACATGCAGGGAGCTTTTTCTTACGTATTGAAGATACGGATTTGCAACGATCTACTCCTCAAGCGGTGCAGCAAATTTTTGATGCTCTACGTTGGTTGCGTTTAGACTGGGATGAGCCCGTAGTTTTTCAGTCTAAGCGCCAACATCGCCATAGAGAAATAGGCCAGGTGCTTTTTCAAAATGATTCGGCGTATTGGTGTCATTGCACTCAAGAGCGTCTTCAAAATCTTCGAGAAACAGCAAGGATACAAGGAAAGGTTATAGGGTACGATCGCCATTGTAGAGAAAAAAATCTTCCTGAAGTGCCTGGGGTGTCTGTTTTAAGGCTTAGAGCACCGTTAACGGGGGGAGTGCATCTTAATGATCATCTAAAAGGAGCGCTTTACTTACAGTGTGATGCCTTAGATGATATGGTGTTGTTGCGATGTGACGGTTCTGCTACTTACATGTTGGCTGTAGTTGTAGATGATCACGATATGGGGATTACCCACATCATTCGTGGAGACGATCATCTTACAAACGCTTTTCGGCAAGCAAATTTGTATCATGCTTTGGGGTGGAATTTGCCAGAAATGACGCATATTCCTTTAATTCATGGCGCAGACGGAGCAAAATTATCTAAACGACATGGCGCTGCAGACGTTCAGTATTACAAAATTCATGGATTTTTACCAGAAGCAGTAGAAAGCGTTTTGTTACGTTTAGGGTGGGCTTATGGAAATGAAGAAAAAATTTCTAGAGAAAATGCACTGAAATGGTTTGATTTTTCTGGGTTGTCGCCCTCCCCTGGCAGATTTGATGAAGAAAAATTAATAGATCTCAATAAATTTTATATCTGTCAGTATTCTCCAGAAAAACTTTGGGAAGTCTTGGAAATGCAAGGAGACAAAGCCCGAGGGATAAAGGTCATGTCTGAATTACAAAAACGCGCAAAGACTTTGATAGATCTGAAAGAGCATCTAAGTTTGTACGTTCAAGAGGAAGTCCCTGGTATTTCTTTAGATGCGCTAAAAGAGATTACTCCAGAATTTTTTGAATATTTAAAAACTTTTTCCCAGGCATTGAAAAACGATGATGGAGATATGGAAAGTTTTTTGAAAGATTTTGTGAAAAAACGAGAAATAAAATTATCAGATTTTGGAAAAAGTCTTCGTATAGTTCTTTTGGGAAGGACTTCTTCTGTAGGATTGTATCATATGCTAGATGTTTTGGGGCCGTCTTGGATTCAAACTCGCATTCAAAGCGCTGTAAAAATTCATGAAGATGCAAAAAACTTTGCTTAATGCGCAAAGGTAAAATTTTTTTTTCTTTTTTGAATTTTAAAAGCAAGGGGATTCCAAGAACAATTTTTAGTTAAAGTGCGTTTGCTAGAATTGCACAAGGAACTATGTTAAAATATAGATCTGCAGGTTATTGGAAAATTATTTATGACCCATCATACAACTCACGCACTACAAAATGCCATTGCACAAATTGAAAAAGCTTTTGGTAAAGGGTCGGTGCTGTGCTTGGAGCAAGAAGCAGCCGAGCAAGTCGAAGTCGTATCTACTGGATCTTTGGGGTTAGATTTAGCTTTAGGTATTGGGGGACTTCCCTTGGGGCGTATTATCGAAATTTACGGTCCAGAAAGCTCTGGTAAGACAACGCTTTCGATGCACGTCATTGCAGAAGCGCAAAAACAATCAGGAATTTGTGCTTTTATTGATGTTGAGCACGCTTTTGACAAACAATACGCGCGAAAACTTGGGATTCAGCCTGAAAATTTATACATTTCTCAACCCGATACTGGAGAGCAAGCTCTGGAAATTGCAGATTATTTTGTGCGTTCTGGGGCGATTAAAGTTTTGGTTATTGACAGTGTTGCAGCTTTGGTTCCCAAAGCAGAACTGGAAGGAGACATGGGAGACTCTCACATGGGGTTGCAGGCGCGTTTAATGAGTCAAGCGCTCAGAAAATTAACGTCCTCTATTTCGCGCTCTAATATTATTGTTATTTTCATCAATCAGGTGCGTCAGAAAATTGGTGTTATGTACGGGAATCCAGAGACTACTACGGGGGGAAATGCACTAAAATTTTATGCATCTGTTCGATTAGACATTCGTCGCATTGGATCGATCAAAGGGAAAGGAAACGAAGAAATTAGAGGGAACCAAGTAAGGGTAAAAGTAGTAAAAAACAAGTTAGCCCCGCCTTTTCGTGAGGTGACCTTTGATATCTTGTATGGGCAGGGAATTTCTAAAGTTTCTGAACTTATCGATTTTGGTGTGCGTCTTGATTTAATCGCAAAGTCTGGTTCTTGGTATTCCTATCAATCAGAAAAACTAGGGCAAGGAAAAGAATCCGCGGAAGCCTATCTTTTAAAAAACCCAGAAAAAATGGAAGAACTAGAAAAAGCAATTCGTGCAGCAGTTCGTCCCAAAACTGATTTTTTTGATTGGTCTACTTCTGTAGGTGAGGAAAAGGTAGATTCCTTTAAAGACGAGGAAAAAGAAGAAAATCTTTTGAAAGAAGACGCTTGATTTTAATCATTGCATATGCGACTTTATCAAAATCGGTAATAAGGAACTTAGTAAAGTCGCAAAAAAAAATAAAATTTTGTTTATGTACTGGTAAAGAAAGATGACTGAATAAAATTAATAATTTTTCTTATGAAAAGATTTCTGACAGAAGAAGATCGTGTTGCGTTACGAACGCAGCATCGGCAAGAAAAGAACCGACGCGTAGAAGATAGAATTAAGGCAGTTTTGTTATCCGAAAAAGGGGGGAGCTATTCGTCAAATCGCTAAAGCTCTTCTGATTGACGATCGTAGAGGAGTATAAGGAAGATCAAAAGTTGAATGTTTCACAAACAGCAGAACTTATCGCGCATTTGGAAAGCCACAACGTATATGAAAGTAAGCGATATCTGAGCTTATGTTCTTGAACCCTGTGTGGCTGCGCTCCCATAATTTTTCATTTAAAATCCAGCGGTGCGGTATGCAAATCCAACCAAGCAGGAAGCGTTTATTCATTATTACGAGACGGTGATGACAACACCGCCGAAGAATGAATCCATCCTGTTTGATGATGGCATGCCCCCCCACCATGGAAACGAAAATCACCTGTCAGGCACCCCCCAAGACGAGCCTACACGCATGAACCTTATGGGAAGGCACATGCGCCTTACAAGTGGTATCCTTCAAAACCTTGAAAGAGCCATTATGAAGACGTTTTTTGATCAGCTGAAAGACGCTTATCCAAAGGCGCCGTTCTACCTGATCTTTGATCAAGGACTCTACAAGCAAAGATACCTAAAAAGTAGCGAAAGAAAGGGGGGATTGAGGTGCATTATTTGTGCCCTCTCTAGCCCCCTTCCCCCATCGAAGAACATGTTAATCAATTTTTTGTCTCTGCCAAAAAGTTTTGCAAGAGTATGTTGTATTTTTTTGACCAAACCTGGGACAACATCACCATGGATCTTATCGACCTCGTCAATGACAACTTTCAACGCATTATTCCAACACTTTCAGTTTGATTTTGTATAAAAAGCAGAGACAGAAGAAAGCTTTAGAAGATTAACCGGGGTCAAAAAGTCAACTTTTGAGAAAATGGCCCAGATCTTAAGGTTAGCTGAAGGTGAGCAAAAATCTAAGTAATTCCCCCCCAATACGCTAGGGGGCAAGGATCGCTTACTGATAACCTTAGAATATTTAAGAGAATACCGGAAATACT
>NZ_ARPM03000078.1 GCF_000388175.3 Holospora undulata HU1
AACTGGCTCCCAAATGCTTGATATCAAGGCTTTTGAGAAGAGTCCAGAATCAATTACTTGTCCTTTTAAAAAAACGCCTGACGCGTTCAAGCTTGGATTTTATTGAAGGTGGAGAGTGCATCTTGTGGATCAGCGCAGGATGCTGAACATTTTGCTGATCGATCATACTAAGTACGAAGGTTCATTTGCATTAAACATTGTTGTTTATTTTTAATAAAATAGCCTCTCTTTCGGATCTTTTAAAGCCCCTTCAAAAAAGTAAGGGGGAGTATGAGTAGCGATTAGAAAACAATGCTCATACCTTCACTTTACTTTAGATGACCATAATAAATTTTAAATATTTATTATTTTTTAATTTTTTTTCTATAAAATTTTAAAGTAAAAAAGAATTAGAATTAAAAAAATGATTAAAAAATTTAATAAAAATTTTTTTCTACCCTTGATTGTTTTGCTCTGCTCTTATCAAGGGTATGCAGCGCTGAAAGATGAAAGCACTCTCAAAAATACACAGCAATATCAAACAATTAAAAATTTGAATACTCTAAAAAAATTGACGCAATATTTAGAAAGTGTATTTAATAACTACGAAACGTATAGAGATTTTATACCGCTCGTATACTCAAAGCTACTATCTTTTTTAGTTCCAGATTTTAGTGCCCTTATGGCCGGGTCGGAATACACTTTGAGACAATCTCCCCAAAGCTTTCAAGATACGTCTGATCAAAATATCGAAAAAATTAAAGCTCGAATAAGTGATTTATTTGAAAAAATATTTGCTCCTTTCAGGATGTTAAGAAAAGTGAAGCCTGAGGATTTAGAATTGGTACAAGCATTACAACGAATTTATTTTCGAGAATTTTTTACAAAAATAACGGGAATTGATGAGGAGAAAAATTCTGTTATAAGAACTCACTCTATTCTTTCCCCTACTTTTCCTTTAGGATGGACCAATTCTATCTTAAAAATCATGCTAGTTAGTGGATTTAGATCGTATTCTAATCATCCAATGTTACTCCCCTTAAAAGAGTACATTCCAGAAAAAACAACGCGTTTTAAGGAACTTCTAAAAAGCAAGTACGATCACTTTTTGTCTAATTTTCCACCGACTTCTGAAAACGATAATGCTTTTCGAGAATGCAGCTCTTTTTTGAGAACGATAGGAGATCTTGGTTTTGTGGAAGAAATTGAGAAAAAATACTCTAGATGGAAGTAATATCCTGTGCTAATTTATTAGTCTAGGCTGGCCTAAAACGCAGAAAGATCTTTTAATTTTTCTGCATAAATAAATCGAAGACTCTTAACCAAAGATAGCATGATGAATTTTCAAAGTTTTATTAACGTGAAGTGCCGTAAAAATACGCAGTGTTCCCTTCAGCATTTCAAGAGATCGCGTGTTTGCAAGGGGGGCGATGAAATCTTGCAAACCAATGGCATAGTCTAGCGTTATTATTTTGTTCAATGGAAAAGGTTTTATCTTTTCCCTGAAAGGGGTGGGGGATTGGAATAATTTTATTAAAACCTGCCCAATGATCTTTGCAATAAAGTAAAATTTTCTATTTTTTTAATCGTTCAAAAAGTCGTTTGAATGTTTGACTCAAGCGATCACCAAATTCCCAATCGATAAGCCCTGCACGATCCTAGGATTTAGAAATCCAAGCGTTAAAAATCTAAATTTTTTGCTATCTTTTTTTAAATAATGCAAAAATTGATCGATTTCCTTGACACTACCGTTGTCTTCTGGGGAGGGATCAACTTTGGTGCATATCCTTGATTATAAGGTGCCCGCCCACTTCAAAACAGCGGTGACGCCGACACCAAAAAGCTGAGCAATTCGGTTCATTGAAAGGCCACTTACTTGTAAAACGAAGGCTTGGAGCTTGTCTTTTTCATGCACACCTCGTGAAATTTTTTCTACATTTTTTACATGTGTACCGCTGAACCCATCGAACAAAACCGCTTTTAAAACACTCCTAACATTCACAAAATTTACATACAATCATTTTTAGAGATTTTTAAAAGACTTCCTTTGCTGATTCTAAAAAAAATATCTTTAGTTAAAGGCTTCGAAAATTTTAAAAATCAAAGGTAAAGTTAGTATTTCAGAATATAGCAATAGCTTTTTATTATAAAATTTTCAAAATTTCGGAAAGTAAATCGGACACTTACTTTGTAACGATTTATTTTTAATAATTGAGTTTTTATTGTTTTTTAATATTTTTTTACTATAATTTTCAATTGTACTATTAACAAAACAAATTAAAAGATGAAAAACTATAAAAAATTTAACATTTTAATATCTGTTTTAGGTCTGATTATTTGCCAAAGCGCATTTTCTGATCAATGGACAATTTTTGAAAATTTCAAAAAAGACTGGGAAAAAATATTTAATATTCTTCAAAAGGATTCTTCTGCTTATGGGCGCTTAAAAAAAGAGTCTAATTCTCCTGAAATGAAAGATCTTATTCACGCGTATTCTACATTGGTTGAATTAAATACTTCCGACAAAATTACAAAATCAAAAGCAACAAAGGTCAGAGAAGCGTTTTTAAAGTTATCTAATCATATTTCATCAACTTATGAAAAAGGTGAAAAATTTCTTAATCTCGTTCTTAAGAACAAAACGGAGCTCTGTAAAAAACTTTCCACCCCAAACCGCAGGCCTTGGCCCTTAGTTTGTGAAGATTGTATTACAAAAGCTCTAGATAATACTCATTTTTACGAAAAAAACTATCCCAGTGAAAAATCATCGAGTTCTGAGAGTGACTCTTGGAGTGACTCTGATAGAGAAGTTATGCCAAACTCCACGCCCTTAGACAATGTAAAGTCCGCTGTTGTCCCAAATAGTGGTAGAAACACTGTTCAAATTAATGCAAACACAGCGCCAGGTAATGTAAAAAATCTTAACTCTGCTGAAAATTCTCTCGTTGTTCAAAGTAAAGATTCAAACGCATTACCGGTAGAAGAAACAGAATCGGAGTTAAAAAGGAAAAAACTTGAAGAGAAAACGCAGTTAAAATGGAAAAAGTTACAAAAAAATCTTGCTAAGGGCCTTCCTGAAATTAAGGACGATTCTGACGAATCTAACGATCGAAGTTTTCATTCAAATTTTTCTGAAACTGACTCTGATGATGGTTCTGATAGAAATAAGAGCATTCTTCCCCCCAAACTCTTAGGCAATGTAAAGTCTGCTGTTGTTCCAAAAAAAAAGGAAGATGGGGTAAGAATTAAGTTATTAAAAAAACAATTTAATGAAGTAAAAGACTTTTTTTCCAAAAATCTTTCAACAACGAAAACACTGCCAAAAAAATAATAAGAATACGATGCAAATAAAAAAGAGACGTTAAATTTTATAAAACTAATCTTTCCTTGCGTATTGTTAGCAAAATACATCTAATTCTATTGTAAAAGATAAAGAAATTACCGAATTTCAAGACGCGAATTCGGGATTAAGATGTATTGTTAAGAGGGGCAAGGAGAGGCTATTTTCGATCTCTATAAGGTAAAACACCTCGTTAGTAGGCGCTCTCTTGTGTTTTTTACCATAATCCCCTGTATCAAAATAAGATTTTATTAAATCCCATTGTGTGGCACTCAAATTACTCGGGTAGGGCATGTCATTTATCTCCTAACTAAGCTTTTTATCAGATCTTATTTAAATTGTGAAGACAGGTTCTTACTTCCGACTCTTGAAAAATATTCACCATTCTATAAAACGTATCTTTTTTAACTTTTATCAACCTGCGGAATTTTTTCCTGCTATTTTTTTCTGTTCGTATTGCAGACCTTACCTCCTGGTCTTTTTATCATAAACCTTGTTTATAATTTTAGTTTCGCAAGAAGTCTAATTTAAGATCTGCTGCAAAGTTTTCCATTGTTCCAAAAAAAAGAAGATATATACCAAATCAAATTGAAAGTGCTGGATTAATGCGTTGAAAATTTTCATTGACGCGGTCGACAAGATCCATGACGATGTTGTTTCAGGTTTGGTCGAAAAAATTCGTTTTTTTCGCGTGCTTTTACATAGGTAAAGGCTTTTTTTATAACCAACTCCTAGCTTTTTTAACCCTCCGTAGACAGAAACAAATACTTGCGTTAACTAGCTTTGCTATCTCAGCTCATTTCTTATCTCTTTGGCTTGAACGTGAATCCTTAGCTTCTCTGTAGATATTTTATCCTTACTTCCTAACCCGTGGGGTAGACCTAATTATCTCTTCTTTTTTGTATCTTATCCTCGCCCTGCTTACGCTGCTTTTACTAACTTTTAATACTTTGGATGTCGTTTTTTGATCGTTACCAAATTTAATATATTCTATTACTCATCCCCTTAGATCGAAGCTGTTTTGTTTCTTTATTATTTTCTGTTAAAAATAGCACCACTCTGTCCCATTTTTAAGCTAAATTACTATATTTACAAGCTTAGACATATTGTAGAGAATGCATTTCTTCACCTAAACCACTGAACAGGAATTGCAACGCGATACGCAAAAAATACTCCTTTATTTTTTGCTTCTTTTGTTCAACCTCTCATGACGACACGATCTAGATTTTTTAGGGTAATAGGTTAATAAATTCTGCAATAAAGGCACTAAAGATTTAGATCAGAAAATGGAATAATGAGGATTTCTTAGAGATCTTTTGGAAAAAAGTCGTGTGTACTCAATTTAGACCAAATTTTCTCTCTTTTCATCTTTCTTTTTAATATTTTAATAATACCTTAGGAGTTTTTCTAGCAGTCTAAGACTTCAGTTTAACCAAT
>NZ_ARPM03000077.1 GCF_000388175.3 Holospora undulata HU1
ACTGCATTGCCCCTCTTTTTTGTTGTATTTGCTTTTATTTCCGCTATCAAAACGATGCTTTTTCACTTCCCCCCCTCTCTTTTAAATCGCTTGGATAATTCTTCTTCTACACCTCCAATCCTTTTATATCACACTTTTTTATTCATGAATACAGGTTCTAAGAAAAATTATTAACACATAAAATTAAACTTTTAAACAATTTCATTCAGAATGAGTATAAAACCAATTAAAAAATTCTTGGCCAATATGAAACGATGGATTAAATGCCAAATTAATGCATTTGGAAAACTTTATGAGGCTATTTCTGCATTCTTCCAAATCCCACCTTCAGGCTAAATAACTATATTATAACTATTAAATTATTTTACAATCTTGTTTAATGGGGGATGAAGCAGGAAGCAGACAAAAATTTTCTGCCCAACCCTCAAAAAAGTACTAGTTATGGATAACGCATTTTTCCATAAAAGAAGTTTCAAAAATATTACAGAATACTTAGTAATGTTCTAATCTATTTTTTTTGTTGTTATAAGTATTTGAATTTCATCGAGAAAGTGGAGCCAAAGTTATTTTAATATTTTTGGCAGCTTTTTAGCGACGCACTTCAATCTTATTTGCTTTTGTCTTTTACGCTACTCTAATCCTATCTATCTGTATTTCCGTGTTTGGAAATGTTTTTTAACTAAAAAAAAATTAAACTACTCATCGATCTTTTTGCGATTTTTGATCGCACTGCGCTCTAGAAGAAGGTTGAATGTAATAGCAAAAGCTCATAAGATCAGATTCTTCTATAGTGAGCACGATATTGAAATTTCTGTAAAAATCCAAATCAATAATATTAGTCATTTTTTCTAAGAAACGATTCACTTTCTTTATTGTATTCGAAAAATTTTAAAATAGAATTATTGGCAGGTGTTTTGTTTTTTTCTTTTTACTTGCTTTGATTTATTTGGATAAGAACGCGGATAGTGGTCAGGAGTTTTTGGGGACAATTTTCCTTTCATTCCGCAGCATTCCAACAAAAGTATACTCACAATAAGAACGCCTATAGCTCTTATTTTCCACAAAAATGTTATCCAAAAGGTTATCTTTTTCACGGGTTTGCTTGAGATTAATTTTTCATTATGATATATTAGACAGAGAAAGAATAAAAGTTCATGATGAAAAAAAAAACAATAAAAAAAATATTAAGATCTAAGGTTCTATGTACTGCTCTGCTGTTCTTGTGCTTTCAGAGCGCAAAAAGTTCTAAAGACTCTTCCATAGATTTTACAGAGAGTTTAGAAAAGGATTTGAGCGATGCTCCTGAGGTTATGGACTCAAAGCCACTTAAAAAAAAACTTTTCACTAAAAAACCAAGACAAAAAGTCGCAGTGGCGCATTCTTTGTACGAGGGGTTACGTTTTTCTTTTATGGAAAATTCTACGCCTTTAAGTTTGGAAAAATACTCTCGAAAAACGCCAGTTTTGTTGATATTTTGGGGATCGTTTTGTGGGCCTTGTTTAAAAGAATTTCCCAGTTTAGAGCGCTTAGCAAAGTCCATGCCTAATTTAAAAATTGTCTGCGTTGCAATAGATGGGCCAAACGAAATTACTTCTGAGCTTCCTTTGTTTTACGTTAATCAGGGCAAAGGAACAGAAAGCGATAATCAAAGCTTTCTGGCAAAGCACAGTATTGAAAGTGTTCCTGCTTTTTTCTTGTTTGACACAACGGGAAAAATGTTGTGGAAAGGGATTGGAGCAAAGGAATGGGATAGCGCTTCCGTTATAGATAAGCTTAAGAAGTTTGTAGAACCTTTTCAAGGAAAATTACATCCTAAGCGCAACAAAACGAATAGAACTACAAAGAAATTGAGTTCCAAACAACGAGTGCACTCATAAAAAAAATTAAAAATTTTGAAAGAATAAAATCTGTTTTGTACCTCGTGGATTAAAAAGGGGAGTAGTATTTTGTTCCAAATTCGTTTATAATGAAAAGATAGGATAGATGGCTGAGCGGTTGAAAGCACCGGTCTTGAAAACCGGCAAACGTTTTTGCGTTTCGTGGGTTCAAATCCCACTCTATCCGCGGTAAAATGATTAAAATGTATGATTTAAAAAAAAAGGTTTATGAACTTTAAGACTTGCTCTTCCTTTTCTGTTTTTGACGATGCGTTAAAAGCAGTACTAAAAAATGCTAAAGCTAAGAAAACAAAAGTTGCAGCGGAAATTACGTTAGAAGACGATAGGGTGTTTTATGGGTGTAATTTGGAATCTGCTTGTCATACGTTATCCATTTGTGCAGAACGTGCGGCGGTTGTGAATGCATTAATTCATTGCGGTCCTGATTTTCGTATTAAAAACGTTCGAGTTATCGCAGAAAAGAATGGATCCCCTCATAACATTCGAGTTTGTGGAAGTTGCTTGCAATTGCTGTCAGAGTTTGCTTCCCCTTCTTTGTGTATTCAAGGATATTCTTTAGATGCGCTTTATCCTATACGGTACAGCTAAAATTTTTTATGTTTAAAATGAAAAATACTGTGTAGGTTGTATAAATCGTATAAAAAGAAGATTTAGAAAAATTTTCTTTAATAACATATGACGTTTAAAAGAATTAACTAACGCTCTTCTAAATCAAAAATTTTTAATAACCTTTTGAACGATTGTCGTAATTTTTTTATACTCTTCTTCGCAAGACTTTGCAATAATCTCCCATTGCTTTTTTTCAGTTAACGCAATTGGGATTATATGGGCTAGTTTTTTCAAGTGCTTTATTAAAATAGGGGAAGTGATATCATTTTCTGGCCAGTTCAAAAGAACGTTTCTAAATCGCTCTGTATCCCAGTTGTGGTGAAGTTCTTCCGATGCATCTAGCATTAATGCCAAGATGGAAAGGGGTGGGTCTGAGCGAATTGCCATTTCTCCCATCATGTGTGCTAAAAAAGCGATACACAATGCGTGATAGATACGCTTTTTTTCCAAAGAATCAGGGTACAATTTTAAAACATTTTCAAGCAAAGCAGCATGTTTAGAATCTTTAATCCAATTTGACGCACAAACTCCCGGAAGGGCAAATGGAAGCATCTCTAAAGATTCTTTTGGTTCTTGGGCAGAAATGATTTTGTGGGCATAGCTCGTGTTCTCTTTTTCTAACGTATGCAAAAGGGGCATTAAGTGCTTAATTTTCATAAAATCTTCCATAGAAGAAGAAAGAATCGTTTGAATTTTTTCTACACACAAATCTTGAAAGCACAAAGCTTGTGCGTATCGCGTGAACAAATAAACACGATGAAAAATTTCATCATATATTGCTTCTATCAACAAGTGTAGTGTCTTTTTATTGTGAGAATTTTCTTGAGGGCGTTGAAGAATGCGCTCACTTCGGCGCTCCCTGTCTATTTCTCTGTCTCTTAGTTCTTGCCGAAGCACAAAACTTCCAATCTCCTGAGGAGCTTCTGACACATCAAAAGAAGAAGCAAGCTCTGGGGCTTCTTGAATATCTTCTTGATCTTTTGATTCGTTTTTTGAAGACACAGAAGGGGGAGAAATCTTTTTTTGCTCTTCTTGGTCATTCTTCATAAGTTGAAACAAGATACGTTGATAGACAGCTTTACGGTTGGCGCTGTACATATCGCTAGAGTTTTTTACGGATTGCACATAGATAATGTGGTTTGCAAGTTTTTCGCTATATACTTGCAATACTTCATCAGATTGCTGTGGTAAAGAGGTATAAAGCTCAGGATGCTTTTTATATACCCAACTTAAAAAATTGCGAAGTTTTTGAGGCAATAGGTCAAAATGAGATTGCGCCAAACTTATAGAAAAAACGCTACACACCACCCAAATCTTAATATTTTTCTTAACACTCATCATAAAATATTCGTAAATCCGTTTTATTATCTTACAAAACTTATGAAAAAAATCAATAAAATCTTGTGCAGATTGCAAAATTATAGCAATGATGGATTTTTTAAGATTAAATTATTTTTTCTCATTTATAATGTAAATCATAGAATAAATAATTTGGAATAAAAATGAACAAAATCTGTAAGGTTTTTTTGTGTACGTTGATTTTAACCTTTCTCAACTCTAGCCTGTATGCAGACGGTGAAGAAAAAAATTCTTGGATTTCGAAAGTAATCAAAGAACAAGTACCGCAAGGTATCCAAGATACGGAAGCGATACATGCAAAGATTAACGCAGCTTTAAAAGATATCAATGATCCTGTTTTATCAGAAGATCCTAGCCCAGAAGAACAAAGAGCAAAAGATTTCTTTAAGGAAATAAATTGGAGTACAATTGTCGAAGAAGATTTAAATAAAAAAGTAAAAGAGTTTTTAGAAGCAAAAAAGGAAGAAAGGATTCCAGAAAAAAGTCAAGATAAACAGCCAGAAAAAGACCAAGATCCCGAAGAAGTTTTAAAAAAAATAGAAAATTTAGAAAAAATCAATACCTCAAAAAGGAAAGAACTGGCAGATGAAGAAGAGATGACAAAAGCACTTATTCAAAGCATTAAAGACAAAGTTGCTAAATTAAAACTTCCAGCTTTAAAAGATAAAATAGAAAATATCGTTTCAGAAGTAGGGGGAGAGATTGCAGAAAAGGTACAAGGAAAAATTCTTCCTACTATGTTTGAGACTGTGAAAAAAATAAGTACAAGTGAATTCCATACCGCTCTTGAAAGAAACATTTTTTCAAAAGTTAAAAAGCTGATCATCGAAAATCAAAAAAAGTTCGACCAAGAAATTGAATCTATGGATAAAAATGAATTATATTGACATCATAACTTCTAGATTTTAGAGATAAAAGGAAAGGCATTTCGTTTTACGCCTTTCCTTAGGCCGTACGTAACTACCATACTCCCCCTCACTTTTTTGAAGGGTCTTTAAAAGATCCGAAAGAGAGGCTATTTTATTAAAAATAAACAACAATGTTTAATGCAAATGAACCTTCGTACTTAGTATGCGATCAGCGAAAGGTTCAGCATCCTGCGCTGATCCACAAGATGAACGCTCCACCTTCAATAAAATCCAAGC
>NZ_ARPM03000076.1 GCF_000388175.3 Holospora undulata HU1
AAAGATTAAAGATGAGCACCTTGTCATTTGCTCAAGATAAAGACCGGGTACTAAACAAACAAAGATGGGATATTGAACGGCTGTTCAGAACTATGAAAACGCAAGGGGTTACCCTTGAAAATACCCCTATGAAAGATTTGGGAAGACTTTCCAAACTTGACCATTGTCGCTGTTGCTATTGTATACGCTTTTATAACGGGCCTTACACAAGAAATTGCTTACAAAAAAACAGTCAGAGCGCCTTTCTATTCATCTTTGTATTCATACTTCACAAGGGGATTCAGGTGGATCAAAGATAAACTCTTATTCTTTGATTTCAGCGATCTTTTAAACTACCTGAAAAAAAGTGAGGGGGAGTATGTGCAAATATAGCAAAAGCTAAATAAAACGATTTTAATTAATAATTTTATGACATATTCAGTAGATTTTCGGCGTAGAGAGTTATAAACAGAAAGGAAGAAGAGCTAAACGTAAAAAACTCTCCCGACTGGTACAACTATGAGCCGTGCTGAAATGCTGGGAGCAAGCCCCTCAGTAATACGCTCAGCTCTGGAACGCCTCGGCGTGACGTATAAAAAAAGCCTGCGTCATCCCAAGGCAGAGGTCGAAAAGCAAGGCATTTTTTACCAAAAGATTCAAGGAGCATCAAAAGGAAGGACGCCCCATCGTTTTCATTGATAAGGTCGGATGATCACGACGTGCTTTTCAACTTTATGGCTTGAAAAATTATCGGCGGTTTGGCAGCCATGACTGGGGTATGTAAAGGATCGCACGAATGTCATTGTGCACTTTTGAGCGGCGTTATTTTGACCGGGAGTCTGTTTCAAACAACTGTAAACATCTTGGGGGTCAACGCATGGATGCTGCAAGATTTAATCCCCTAACTTCCTAAAAAGCAGTGGGGAGAGCCATGGACAATGCAACCTTTCACAAAATCCAAGGCATGCTAAAGGCCTTAAAAGCTTCAGAACACACTCTCCTCTATCTTTTTGCCATTCACTCAGACTTCAAATCCCATCAAACATAAATGGGCACAGGAAAAAGCACTTAGGCGCATTCCTCTTGGATGAAGCACAGGAAAAAGCACTTAGGCGCACTCATCTTGGATGAAGCACAGAAAATCTCTTCCAAGATATCCATAATCATTTCTATATAGCTTTAGCTGTAACGGACGTTGGAAATAACGGATATTAAAAAAAAATAGCCTTTCACGTTTTCTGATCTGACAGTGAGCAAAGAAAAAATATTAGATAGCGTTTTGTTTACACTGCAAAGAACTTGACCTTAAAAGAGAACTATGGCAAGTTTATAGATAATTCAGTTACATTTTGTTTATGGTTACGGTAAGGGAAGCGCTTCGTCAAGCTCTTGAAGAAGAATTAGAACGAGATCCAAACGTATTTTTGATGGGGGAAGAAGTAGACAAATATCAAGGTGCTTACAAAATAAGTAAAGGGCTGGGGGAACGTTTTGGTTCTGGGCGCATAGTTGATACTCCTATTTCTGAATATGGGTTTTCAGGTCTGGCGGTAGGAGCAGCTTACGCAGGGCTTCGACCCGTTGTAGAGTTTATGAGTTTTAATTTTTCAATGCAGGCCATTGACCACATAATAAATTCTGCAGCCAAAACACTGTATATGTCTGGTGGGCAGGTAAAGTGTCCTATCGTCTTTCGAGGCCCTAATGGTATTGCTGCAGGCGTGGGTGCACAGCACTCTCAATGTTATGCCAGTTGGTATTCTCACTGTCCTGGTCTAAAAGTTATTGCGCCCTATGATTCGCAAAGCGCAAAAGGGTTACTTAAGGCAGCAATTCGAGACGATAATCCGGTGGTTTTTCTAGAACACGAGCTTTTATACGGGGAGTCTTTTCCTTTAGAAGCGTCTTCAAACCCTTGGCCTATAGGAAAAGCCAAAATTCGAAAAGAAGGTCAAGACGTTACTATCGTTTGTTTTTCTTTGATGGTTAAGGTATGTTTACAAGCGGCAGAAATTCTTTCGAAACTTGGGATTTCTGCAGAGGTTTTAGATTTGTGTACCCTAAGGCCTTTGGATATAGAATCTTTACGTAACAGCATTCAAAAAACTCATCGATGTTTGGTGGTAGAAGAAGGGTGGCCCGTGTGTGGAATAGGAAGTGAAATCATAGCCCTTTCAATAGAGCTGGCTTTTGATTTTTTGGATGCCCCTGCTATGCGCTTGTCTGGAAAAGACATCCCCCTTCCCTATGCAAAAAATTTAGAATTACTGTGCTTTCCCCATGTGCAGGACGTAGTAGATTCAGTAAAGCACCTTTGCAAAGGAATGCGCTAAGAGAATGTTTTATATCATTTCATCAGTTTTCAAATTGTCCCAAAATTGCCCCAAAAGGAGAATCCATGTCCATTATATTTAAAATGCCTGCTTTGTCCCCCACCATGGTGCAAGGAGATATCGTTAAATGGGAAAAGTCTTTAGGAGACATCATCGAAAGTGGCGACACCTTGTTGGCTATTGAAACTGATAAAGCCATTATGGATTTTGAGGCAACAGATTCAGGCGAACTTTTTCATATTTTTATTCCCAGCGGAGCAAAAAGTATTCTTGTAGGAACTCCCTTGGCGATTTTTAAAGAACCGGAAGACACGGTGCAAGAGTTAGATACGCTAATAAAGAGTTTAACTTTTTCTTCTTCAGAAAAAGATTCCGCCTATGAAGTTTCTTTAAATTCTTTAGAATCTTTTGAGAAAAATAAAAAAGAGGATAAAGAAAGTTTAGATTTGGAAGTTGGTAAAACAATGAAGTCGTCGGAAATTCTTCCCGCTTCCCCCTTAGCAAAAAAGATCGCAGCCCTGAATCAAATTGATCTAAATATGTGCACAGGAACAGGCCCTGGCGGACGTATTGTGAAGGCAGATGTGGAACGTGCTATTAGCCAGAAAGGTCCAAGTGTTTTAACAAAAGATTCAAAAGAATTAGGAAAATCAGATGATATTTTGGAGGAAAAAAAAGCTCCATCGCCCAGCTATGAAGAAGGAACGTTTATCCCTTTTTCTGGAATGCGTAATGTTATCGCCAAGAGACTAACACAGTCCAAACAGGAAATACCTCATTTTTATGTTAACCTTTCGTGCCGGATGGATGCGATGTGGGATTTACGAAAAGAGCTAAACCGTGCACATCCAGACGCTCGGGTTTCGGTTAATGATTTTATTTTGAAAGCTACCGCACAAGCTTTAAAAACATTTCCTCAAATGAATGCTCACGCGTCTTTGCAAGGAATTACACAGTTTCAAAAAGTAAGGCTAGCGTTTGCGGTTTCTTTAGAAAATGGGCTTATTACTCCTATTATTGAAAATGCTGCAGAGCTTTCGTTATTTGGGCTATCTAATAAAGTTAAAACACTGGTGGAACGTGCGCGTTCTGGAATTTTGACTCCCCAAGAATATCAAAATGGAACGTTTACTGTATCTAATCTTGGGATGTTTCAGATTGAAAATTTTCAAGCCATCATTAACCCCCCTCAAGTAGGAATTTTAGCCGTTGGAGCGACCCTGGAAAAGCCTATAGTAGAAAAGCAAGAAATCGTTATTGCAAAAATGATGGACATCTCGCTTTCTGCAGATCATAGAGCAATAGATGGGGTTTTGGCAGCACAGTTTATTAGAAAAATTCAGTACTATATTGAACACCCCTTGGTACTTTTGGCGGAATAAAGACAGGCTGTTACTTTTTAATCAAAGAGTGTGTGCTGCGCTTTCTAGTCGGCAAGCACTCCATCAGCCTTCATGAGGCAATCCATCAACGCATCTCCTTCCTCCCAGATCATCGTCTTGGCTTTTTGTCAAGTGAAAATCGATGGGATTACCCTAGATATTACAGATTGCACAGATTTTAGTACTTACCCCTCAATGACTTGGTTTAAGTCTTTTTTTTATTGCTAGCCCTGTATTAATGGGGTATAAAAGTTCATCGCGCACTTGTTGTCAGCATCACTGGCTAATATTTCAAAAACGCTTTTCCATACACCTTTTTGACTCCAAGTAAATAGCTTTGAAATCGCAAAAGACTAAATCCCTTCACGAAATCTTGTGCGATAGCGGTACAAAAAACCCTCCACAAACAATTGTATTTTGCTGGAACACCCACATTACTTTTATTATCAAAAGATTCTATTCAAACGTTTAGTTTTTTTACAAATGAGAAAACAATGCGTTTCCTCGCAGTAATGCACCATTGCGATGCGCCCAACGTACCAAAGATTCTAAATGCTGATGAATTTCTTCTCCTGACCAGGAACGATCTTTTGGCTGAAAAGTACACCGTACTGAAATAGATGTTCGGTTTTCCTTTTCAAAACAATCTAATAAACATACATCTATTAAGTCTGCACTTTGCTGTTTTAATTCGTATAAAAAATTTCCTATAGTTCCTGAATCTAGAAAAAATGAAAGCTCTTTTTCGATAGGAGGAACTATCGCAACAAAATTTTCTGGCGCTAAAGCTAAAGGATATTGCTCGGGATCTACCTCAAAAGCCATTAAAGAGTGATCTTCTGTCAAACGAGGATGAATTTTTCCCATAAACCCAACACAGCGATCTTTTACCCAAATACTCGCACACTGGCCTGGGTGCATCCAAGGAAGTTGCGATTCCACATAGTAAGGGGCTTTCCCCCAAAGCATACACATTCCCTCTAGCAATCGTTTAAGATCAAAAAAAGAAAAACAAGGAGCACGCCCCCAAGCAGTTGGCAAATTTTGAGAAAACACTCCACTTATTAACGTTTTTTGTCCTTTTGGATGCCCTGAAAAAAACACAGGCCCCCATTCAAATCTTGCTTGCACTGGAAGATGATTATGAATATGCCACAACGCTAAATCTACCAAATTAGGAAGCATCGACGGACGCATAACTGCCATATCTTTTGCAATGGGATTAATCAAGGTCATATCGCTTAACACGCTTTCATCTAAGGTGGAAAATAGACGCGCTTTATTTGCGCTGATGAAAGACCAGGTTACTGCTTCCCCTAACTCATGATGCATTAAGTACGTACGAGCATCTTGAATTCGTTTGTGAAGAAGATTATGTGCGGAAGAACAAGAAGACAACAAAGGAAAAGTCATTGGAACTTCTTGGTACCACCCTTTAAATCGTAAAATTTCTTCAATAAGATCGGGAGCTCCTTGAATATCTTTTCTCCAAAGCGCAGGAACAGCATACAAAACCTCATTGTCTTTTTGTGATTCAATTTTCACCTGAAACCCAAAAGAACTTAACCGCTGAGACATTTCTTGAGCGGTTATTCCATTACACCCAGTAAATTTCTTAAAGTAGTTAACCGATAAAGCAATTTCAGACGGCTTACTGGAAGCATAAGGCTTTGCAGTATGAATATTGATTAAAGAAAATCCCATCCACCGCAATACTTGAATCAAATGATTTTTTACACAAGCTCCATCTATTCCTCGTTCAAATATTCTTCGCGCCCCCGTCATAAGACGAGTTTTTTGACCTGTAAGACTGATGGTCTTTGGATCAAACTCTGCTGCCTCAACATACATTAAAGTACTGGATGGTCGGAACTTGGAATGATCTCCTCCAAGAATTCCGCTAAGTGCCAAAATATTTTCTCTATTTTTTAGAACGATAGAACTAGGGGGAATAAGAACGGTCTTTGCTGTTTCTTTTTCTGAAGAAAGCGCTGAAAAAGGCGTATCAGAATTTGTGCACTCTATTACTAAAGGGGGGGTCAGTGCTTGACCATCAAAAACGTGAAAAGGCGTCCCAAAGGTGTGTGTATAATATGAAAGCGCATCCACAACGTCTTGACAAAGAGATTTTTGTACGTCTCTTAAGCGCCGCTTTACCCAAACAGGCGCTTGATAAAGATTTTCAGGATCTTGTTGAACTCGAGCCATGTGGAATTGGCAACACAGCTCTGTTTCTATACGAATTTCAGGGATAGGCAGTTCGGTTAACGTAAAAGATTCTGACAGAGTGCCAGGCCAGATAGAATCTTTCCACTGAGCAGCTTGCAATGCTACAAGCTCTCTTGCTATTCCAAAAATACTCATCAAGTCTGCACGATTTGTGGTGACTTCACAATCAAAGAACCAATCTTTAGGTAAGATGCTATACAGCTCTCTGCCTAAGGCGTCGGGATGAGCAATTTCTAAGATCCCTTCTTTGGCATGTTCAGAAAAAATTCCTTCAAGATTCAGCTCTTTTGCAGAACACAACATTCCTGGACTTTGTATGCCTCTAATGGTGGTAAGTGTAAGCGGATGAGGATCTCCTGGAAGGCGTTGCCCTGGACGAATCAACACAACTTGCATTCCAAGGCGAACATTGGATGCCCCACACACAACAGTAATGGAATCTTTTCCAGTAGAAACCGTACACAAATTTAGGCTATGTGCATTGGGATGAGCTTCAATTTTTTGTATTTGAACGATTTGCAAGCCTTTCAGCTCTGAATACAAGTCTGAAACCTTAGTCTCGGTTCCACTTTCCGTAAGACGACATGCTAAATCTTCGGGACTTCCTTTAGGAATTATAAAATCTTTAAGCCAAGACCAGGTAAATTTCATAATAAAAATGCATAAATTATACTCTGACCTGTGTATTTTAGCAGTTCATATGATGCAAAACAAGGAACGCCTGATCACTTAAAAAAAATTATTTTTTCTTGAGATTATGATCAATTTTACTACAAACTCTAATTTGTATGATATAAGTTTGAAGCCTGGTTTTTTAGGTTTCGCAGTGAATAAAAATCAAGAAAAATTATTTTTCGTCAAAATCATGGTTCAATAATAGTGTAAAAAATTCCATGAAACACTAAAAAATGTGCAAACTATAGGTACAAAATATATAAAAATCGTCTTAAAAAGTTAAATTCATATTTCCAAGAAAAGAATCCTTTCCTATTATAAACAAATTACTCTATTCAAAAAAAAGAACTTTTAATATACCCTCTAACGTCTGCGAAGCATAAAATTCAGATAATTACCCAGATTACTAGAGAATACAAAACTGCGCTCTACATTTTGCGATCCCATAATTTTCTTAAATAATGAAGGTAGAAGTTTCCTTATATAGCCAAGTAATTATCAATAACTGATACTAAGTACTTACACTTTTCTGTGGCTTTCTTTTGAATTTTTTCTTCTATTAGATTCTTTAACCCATCAAATATTTTTTGAAATGTTGATTTTTTTTACTCTCATTAATCTGTAAAGATTTTTTTAAAAATATTGATTATCTAATTTTATGTTTACGGTGTTTTATCATTTTTAGAATATAATATATGCTATGAGCTTCGAACTGGTAATAAAATGAAAATAAATTTTTTTCGTGTAATATTGGCTATGATGATATGTACCGCGGTCCACGCTGAACCTCTGGAAGAATTGGCAAAAAGTGTGAATTCGGTTACTGAAGAAATACAATCAGTGCCGATATCTTTTGAACAAAAACAAGAATACACAAAAAAAGTTGCTGGAGAATTTTTAAATTTCATCCAAGAACTAAAACAAACGAGAAAAAATTTAGTAGAAAATTTTGTATATAAATTTTTTGAAAAGTTATTAGAATTAGAAATAGATGAACAATTAAGGGTAAAAGAAAATGAAGAAAAGAAAATTAAAAATTTTTATTCTGTCGAAAGCACTGGGAACATTCAAAAATTAAACGCGAATATATCTGTGTTGAAAAACGAGAAGACCGGGTATCAAAAAAAATATGAAGCATTAAAGAATTCTAAAGAATTAGATACACAGTATCCGCAGTACCAAAAATATTTTAATCACTATCTAGAATCATTGGAAGCTATCAAAAAATCGGATGTGGTAGAAATTCAGAATTCAGAAGTAGAAAAAAATTATGTACCTGAAAGAAGGTTTGCGACACCAGATAAACAAGTTCAACAGATTCTTGATGAAGTATCACCTCAAAGGCTGGATACAGCGGTAAATCAGAGACATAAAAAATTTATTGCAAGAAAGAGTTTTCTGAGTAAATTAGTTCCTTAAATTTTCAGACTTAAATTTTCGAAGAATTACAAATTAATTATTAAAAAAAATTAATACAGCGTGTACTTTAAAAACAAATCGATGGGTCAAATACTTTTCTCCCCCCTCTTAAGCTATTTTTAACTCATCGCTTCTGTTGTGTTTAACGGAATATAGAATAATTAATAAATAACGGAACTTTTATGGATAAAATTTTTTGAAAAAATCTAGAACATAAGTATTCTGAAATCTTATAAAATTGTAATTATTTGTATCAGTTCAGCATACTCCCCCTCACTTTTTTTCAGGTAGTTTAAAAGATCGCTGAAATCAAAGAATAAGAGTTTATCTTTGATCCACCTGAG
>NZ_ARPM03000075.1 GCF_000388175.3 Holospora undulata HU1
GTTGGACTAACGGGTTGAAAGTTATCATTGACGCGCTCGACAAGATCCATGACGATGTTGTCTCAGGTGTGCAGCATATTCTGGCAAAACTCTTTGACAGAGACGAAAAATCGATTATTGCGCACATATTCATTTTTCGATGGGGGGCAGGTTGGTGCTATAGGGAGGGCAAATAATGCACCTCAATCCCCCTTTCTTTTGCTGTTTTTTGGAGGTTTTTGCTTGTGTTATAAGGTCTTTGATCCAAGATCAGGTGAATGTTAGGTGCCTTTGGATAAGCGTCTTTCAGCTGATAAAAAACGTCTTCAAGGTTTTTAAGAGACACCACCGTAAGGCGCATGTGCCTCCCATCAGGGTTCATGCGTGTAGGCAGTCGTCGGCAATGGGGTGCCTGACAGGTGATTTTCGTTGTCATGGTGGGGTGCGCGCCATCACCAAACATCCGGCAGTATTGTCATCACCGTTGAATAAACGCTTCCTGCTTGGCTGCCTTTTCGGGCCGTGCTGCTGGCTTTTTAAATGAAAAATTATGGGCGCGCAACGTCTTGCCTTGAATCGCAGTCATAGGGTTCAAGAACATAAGCGCAGATATCGCTTACTTTCATATACGTGGTGGCTTTCCAAATGCGCGATAAGTTCCGCTGTTTGTGAAATATTCAGCTTGCTTACAGAGCCCTTGCTTTACACCATTAACTTTTGATCTTCCTTATACTTCTCTACGATCGTCAATCAGAAGAGCCTTAGCAGTTTGACGATAGCTTCACCCTTTGTCGGATAAAAAAACTGCCTTAATCCTATCTTCTACGCGTCGGCTCTTAAGGCAACACGATCTTCTTTCAGAAATTTTTGCATAAGAAAAATTATTAACACATAAAATTAAACTTTTAAACAATTTCATTCAGCATGAGTATAAGTATAGAAGGTAGACTGCTTATGACATTGGAATATATCAGGGAATATAATAATTTAGCTTGAAAGTGGGGCAGAGTGGTGCTATTTTTAACAGAAAATGACAAAGCAACAAAACAGCTTCGATCTAAGGGAGCAAGTAATAGAAAGTATTAAACTTGGTAACGATCAAAAAACGATATCCAAAATATTTAAAGTTAGTAAAAGCAGTGTAAGTAGGGGGTGGATAAGATACAAAAAAGAAGGGATAATTAGATCTACTCCACGGTTGGAGTAAGGATAAAATAGCCCAAGAGAAGCTAAGGATTTGTGTTCAAGCCAATGGAGATAAGAAAAGATCTAATACCGTTTTCCGATACTAAATTGCTTCTTTACACGCTCAGATAAAAATACATTTATATGCTCAGTATCGACATTAGGCAAAATCGAGATTAAGTAAAATTAGACTAAAATTACTGCCGTCAAACGTTAACTACGTTATAAAGATAGAAACTTTGCTAACCGATTTTAAATAGAATTTGTGGTTTGGTACCGCGCTCATACTATCCGTGACTTTTGGAATGAGTGCCAAATCTCGATTCATCAAAAAACAATACGTGCGATGGTGTGCACTTAGCTATTTCTCGGCTAATATTTTTTTAAATTCAGCAACTTATGTTTTGCTCTTGCTTGAAATGTTTAGGACGAGGCTTAATATAGAAGCAATGTAGCTTCTTGATCTCTTGATGAACGGTTGACTTGCTAATTTTTATATTAAAGACATTTTCTAGTTTTATTCGAATTGTCTTTATGGGTAACTGACTATCGACTTTTACCCATTCCAAGATTTGTTTTATTTGCGCAGCGTTAAGTTTGTTTTTCCTTTTGCGCCCCTGGCTGCAATAGCCTTTGCTAATTTACGTGATATTCGTGCAGCTTTACCAATCTCCCTAAGCTGATATTTTGCTTCTTCTGCGACCTGCGCGGTTGATAATTTTGATGCGGATGCCATTTATTTAAGCTGTTTGTTATACACCTATTATATGCTTCTCCTTTTCTTAAAAGGCAATCATTATATGCTTATTTATCAATGGGAATTCGTATAAAATCTTGCGCACCCAAGATGTAAACCCTTCTGTATTGACTGAGCCAGATATAGCTAAAACATATAGAAGAATTAGAAAAAAATTATTCTTTCTCTGCAAAAAAAAATTTCAAAGCGGTATTAGGAAAAAAAATAAAGATAAAGATCATGCGGCGGTGGCT
The DNA here is from genome assembly GCF_000388175.3 of Holospora undulata HU1. GTDB lineage: Bacteria > Pseudomonadota > Alphaproteobacteria > Holosporales > Holosporaceae > Holospora > Holospora undulata_A. The sequence goes on from NZ_ARPM03000075.1 coordinate 2,155, forward strand.
TTGTCGTCTGTGAACTTTTTATTACTTCCGTTGTTTTTAAAACTTTTGGATGAAAAATTAAAAACAGAAAAAAGCATTACTTAGAACCTGTATTCATGATTTAGCTATCCTTCTTAATAGGATCATGGAATAGGCTATCATACTTATGTTTTTAGCAGTCGCTATGGCAATTTCATAATCTTTAGATACCCTTCGAAAATGATTTAGCCATGCAAATGTTCTTTCGACAATCCAACACTTTGGAAGTATGGCCCATTCTTGAGATATACGCTCTGAGATTGCTATAGTTTTATTCAATAGAGTTCTCACAAACTCCCTTTAATGTAGGATATTTTTGCAACGCTTCCTCAAAAACTCTGCACCCAGCACCTGTGTCATTGGACTTATAAACCGTGATATGGAGCAGATTGCCTTGCCTATCAACACCACTATGCTGTTTTCGTATCTTTTTTCCCCAATCTATACCTATTTTTTCTGAGGCTCCTGTGGGGGTAACACTTGTTTTAACACTTTGTGAATGATGATGCTATAGCTGGGATTCTTGCTCCTTTCATACTTACTTCGGCTTGTCTTAACAAGTTCATGCATCACTTTTTCCCATACTTCCTTAATCCTATATCGTCTATAAAACGAATGTACCGTCGAATATGGTGGAAAATCTTTTGGTAGCATGCGCCATTGACAACCGCTCTTGATTATATAAAAACACTGCATTAACCCCCTCTTTTTTTGTATTTGCTTTTATTGCCGCTATCAAAATGATGCTTTATCACATCCTACTCTCTCTTTTAAAT
>NZ_ARPM03000074.1 GCF_000388175.3 Holospora undulata HU1
ATGCTGCATTTTTTCGACCAAACCTGGGACAACATCGCCATAGATCTTGTCGAGCGCGCCAATGACAACTTTCAACGCATTAGTCCAACACTTTCAGTTTGATTTGGTAATCTGGCAGCTATAGTGATAGCGTTTGCAAGAGGTCTATTGAAGAAGACCGTAGAGATTTTTGCACGTATTACGCCGGGCTGGGCAATTTTAGCGAAAAGATAAGGGATAGAGAGAGCATTTGCTTGACTGAATCATTTTAGGCGATTAGCCAAGGATTATGAAGGGGGTCAATCGGCGGAACGCAGCGTTATGATCCCCCATTCAATGCTACTGATTGGTCGGTTGGCTTAACTGTGAAGACAGGTTATACAAAATTCTCCTTTAAAAAATACCTTTATAACTTTTGTTTTTCGACACTATATCTTCGTGTAAGGCAGTGGCGCTAAAAAATCCAAAAACATTAAAGCGCTTTTTTTTTAAAAAACACACAAAATCTGTCATGAAAATATAGCTAAACATCATAAAAAAAATATGACCATGAAGCTGAATAGAGTTATACTTATGTAATAAATATAATAAAAGTTATGACATATTCATTAGATTTTCGAAAAAAGTATTAAAAATAAAAACAAAGCACGAGGTATAATTTGAAAAAGTAATCGCTAGATTTTGCATATGTAAATCAGAAGTAGTAAGATGAAGCAAAACTCTTGAAGGAGTCAACAAAAGGAATAACCCATGGACAAAATTAGACAAAGAGAAATTAAGAATAGATACAGAAGAATTTCCAGACAGGTGCTACGAAAGGGCTAAGAGTTTAGAAGTCAGCGCTTCTGGTATAAGATATGCAAAACACCGTTTAGGAGAGACATATAAAAAAACTCTTAATCACCCGATCCAGAGAAGGTCTATGTTTTGCCAAAAAATTGAAGAATTGAAAAAGGAAGATAAGCAGATAGGTTATAGTGATGAAAGTGGTTTTGCTCATGATATACCAAGAACGCATGGGCACTATTGATAAAGGCAAGCGGTGTTATGGCTCTTGTGACTGGGGGAACGAATTCCCTAGGCGCTTTAATTGGAAAATGACAATTGCAATTGGGTGCATATCTGGCTTACAAAGGGGATTGGGTGCTACCAAACCTTCCAAAAGAAAGCGGTAGTTTTATGAATAATTCCACTTTCCATAAAGGGAAATCTATGCAAAAGATGCCATAGTTTACTTTTTTTGCCTCATTATTCCCCTGATCTTAATCCTATTGAGAAAAAATTGGCCTAAGCCAAATATATAAGAAGAACTTCAACTAGTCTATTGTAAGACTCATCTTTAATGTGCTTGAGGTAGCAATCAAGAGATAGGTCGCACAACAGATAGTTCAATACAAAGCTGTATCTGGTCTTGGATGTGCAGCAGGGTGTTCCAGTCCGGACTTTATTGCTCCTGGCTTTTATTACAAAAGGGACAATAGCAGATTGTGCTCAAGACAACTCTCTTGCTTTCTAAAATTACTCAGAAAATTTGCACAAAGAAAGTGCTTCCCGGCCTAGTTCAGTAAGAATGCGTCCTCGAGGTGTGCGTTGAATAAGTGCTCTTTGTAGAAGATACGGCTCAACAACGTCCTCTAAGGTGTCTTTTGTTTCATTAAGAGTTGCAGATAACGTTTCAATTCCGACAGGCCCCCCCTGAAACAGACTTCCTAATGCAAATAAATATCGTTGATCCAAAACGTCTAGTCCCAATACATTAATGCCAAGGGCGCTTAGCGCCTTTAATACTAAAGGTTCATCAATAAGAGAAACATTCCAGGCGTCTGAAAAGTCTCGAATCCGTCGTAATAATCGCAATCCTATTCGGGGAGTTTCTCTGGAACGTAACGCAATTGCGTGCATGGCTTCTTCAGTAAGGAACATGTTTAGGGTTTTTGCTCCTTGAAAAATAATGGCTTGCATTTCCGGTATCGTATAAAATCTTAAAGCCAGCGTTATTCCAAAACGGTCTTTTAATGGAGAGCTTAGCATTCCTATTCGGGTCGTTGCGCCAATAAGCGTAAAAGGCTCTAAAGAAAGGCGCATAGATTGAGCATGTGGTCCGTCTCCTAAAATAATATCCAGCCGTCGATCTTCCATAGCACTGTAAAGCGCTTCTTCCAAGGCAACGGGAAGCCGATGAATTTCATCAATAAATAAAACATCTTGCTTTTGTAATCCAGTTAACAACGCCGCCAAATCACCAGTTTTGGTCAACACAGGAGCTGAAGTTATTTTTAGTTGACTTTCGCAATCTTTTGCAATCAAATGCGCTAATGTCGTTTTTCCAAGACCAGGGGGACCATGTAACAACACATGATCTAAGGATTCCTTTCTATGCTTAGCTGCTTTTAAGAAAATTTTTAAATTTTCAATACATTGTGTTTGTCCGATAAATCCGGAAAAAGAACTCGGCCTTAAAGAAAAGTCTAAAGCATTTTGTTCAGGCATTAATGTGGAATCTCTTGTCATCTATCTTTCCCTTCCTTGATATAACGTGCTTTTTAGATAATACTCTCTTATTAACCTCAAAAACGCTACAACTATAGCTGTTAATGGAGCCGAAAGAAGGACTCCAACAAATCCAATGCTATGGCCTAAAGAAAAAATAGCAAGCAGCACAATAATGGGATGTACCCCAATACGTTTTCCAATAAGAAACGGTGTTAAAAATAATGCTTCTAGGCCGTATCCTAAAACAAAAATTACACCTAATATTTTAAGACTAACAGAGGCAGATGTTAAAAGTGCGATCAAAAAAGATACGCAAATTCCTAAAAATACGCTGACATAAGGAATAAAAGAAAAGACCCCAATAAGAACTCCAATAAGCCATCCAAATTGTAATCCAGAGTATTTAAGAGCAATTCCATAATATCCACACAAACTTATGCATACTAGTGCTTGCCCTCTTAAATATGCAGAAAAGGTTAAGTGAATACTTTCTATTCCTTTTAATACTTCTTTTCGATAAGGAATGGGAATGCAAGTGGTTAAAGCTTTTATGAATGCTCCCCAATCTTTCATGATATAAAAGCTTAAGAATGGCGCCATAGCAATGATTGTCAAGACTTTTGCTACAGTCCATCCACTTTGAAGAACATAAAACATAATTTCTTTTAGTTTAGTTGTAGTGATAGAAAGTCCATCTTCTAGGGTGCGTTCTATCCAATACCCGTTTTGGGATGGAATGTGCATTTTTTTTAAAGTAGAAGAAATCATGCTTAAAATTTCTTCTTTTCCTACGGATAAATTCTGAAATAAAAAAATTAAAAGATGCTTGACAGAAGGAATTAATACTATGCACGTTGTTCCCAGAATGCAATATGTAAAAAAAGTAATGCAAAAAGCACTAATTCCAGGAGAAATATTGTGATTTTGAGCCTTCAAGATTAAAGGACGCCATAAATACGCCCACACAAATCCTACGATAAAAGGAATCAATGCTCCAAAACTCCAATAAAATATTGCAGTTACGCTTAATAAAAAACATATACTTAGACATCTTGTTTCAAATTTCGTCATAGCAAATGCCCTTTAGCCCGAAATACGTAAATCAACCAGGCAATACTCATGGTAAGTGTTACAATCCAAAGATACACATCATACCCTATATGGTGCCATGGATAAAGAATACGACTCATTGCCAATAAAATTAAAACACACTGACTAAACATTGCGATTTTTCCCCAGAGTATTGCCTTTAGGGGGAAATGCTTATAGGATTTTGCACCATACAAACTGCCAATTATTAAGGTAACTTCTTTTACTAATGTTAAGTAAAAAAACCACTTCGGTAAAACAGTACGCTTTACTAGCCCAAATATTACACTCATGATCATAATCTTATCTGCCAAAGGATCTAAGATTGTTCCTAATGTTGAGGTAATTTTATAGGATCTTGCCCACCACCCGTCTAAAACGTCAGTTAACATAATGCAGGAAAAAACAACCATCAAGGTCCAATCAAGGTGATATTGCAACCGAATTCCCATCCACAATCCCAAAAAACACCGAAGTCCTGTTAAAAAATTAGGTCCCCAAGCTTTTTTTAAAATTTTTTTTACCATTAACAAAAATGTGACTTCCACAACTTATACTATACGAGATTTCGTTAAAAAAATAAATTTCTGTATCTTAGTATTTATTTTTAGGAATTTTAATTTTTTAAAAAACATTAAAATTACTTAGAACCTGTCTTCACAATCTGATAAAAAGCTTGGTTAGGAAGTAAATAACATGCCCTATCCGAGATAATAAAATCTCATTTGATACAGGGGATTATGGTAAAAAACGTAAGAAGGCGCTTACTAACGGGGTGTTTTATCTTATAAAGACGGGCTGTTAGTGATGCTTTGGCCGCAAAAACATTCTTCCATGGAAAAGAGTATACAGGTTTTACATGCAAGAAAGACAAAGCGGAATCGGAAGAAAATGATAAGGGATCTTGTGGAAAAAATCCGGATAAACAATGGACGAAATGCCAATCCGACCTGCGGTCTAATTAACTTAAAAAGTGCAAAAACAACGGACAAAGCTGTAAATCAAGGGATTGATGAGGAAAAAACGGTCAAAGAGCGTAAACGCCATAGCGTCACGGATACCCAAGGACATATTTTTCATGTGAAGGTTCACACTGTTGCGGGATGTAAGGCATTTGATGAGGCAGGTGTAAAATATCCATCGCTTAAAGGCGTATGCCCAGTTTCTGGTTATCGTAAAACGCTCGAAGAGTTTGTTCGACACATATTAGACCTCTTCGGAAACTATCATTTAGGTTTCCATATTATATAGTAATTTAGTTTGAATTAGATATTTTAAGGAACCACGAAATAGCGTCGAATAGAGCATTGAAATTTAGTATATTGTCCACCTCTTCATATTATCCCAAAATTTCTATATAGGATTCAAATCAGAAGAGTAAGGAGGTAGAAAAATTATACTGCATTTTACAGATTGCTATTCATTCTCTACTTCTCTTGGATTTATGAAAAGAGGAATTATCCATAGTAACACCTTGACTAGGCTTTATAACCTGTATTCATGATTTAGCTAACATTCTTAATAGGATCATGGAATGGGCTATCATACTCATGTTTTTAGCAGTCGCTATGGCAATTTCATAATTTTTAGATACCCTTCGAAAAGGATTTAGCCATGCAAATGTTTTTTCGACAATCCAACGCTTTGGAAGTATAGCTTATCCTTGAGAGATACGCTCTGAGAGTGCTATAGTTTTATTCAATAGAGTTCTCACAAATTCCTCCATGGGGTTTCTATCCAGCATCTACACACACTTCCTTTAATGTAGGATATTTTTGCACCGCTTCCTTAAAAACTCTGCACCCAGCACCTGTGTCATTGGCCTTATGAACCGTGATATGGAGCAGATTGCCTTGACTATCAACACCACTATGCCGTTTACGTATCTTTTTCCCCCCCATCTATACCTATTTTTTCTGAGACTCCTGTGGGTTTAACACTTGTTTTAACACTTTGTGAATGATGCTATATCTGGGATTCTCACTCCTTTCATACTTAATTCGGCTTGGCTTAACAAGTTCATGCATCACTTTTTCCCATACCTCCTTAATCCTACATGGTCTATAAAACGAATGTACCGTCCATTAACAACTGCTCTTGATTATATAAACTACTGCATTACCCCCCCATTTTTTGTTGTATTTGCTTTTATTGTCGCTGTCAAAATGATGCTTTATTACTTCCCACTCTCTCTTTTAAATCGCTTGGATAATTCTTCTTCTACACCTCCAGGCCTTTAATGGTTATTGTACTACGAAGGCATTCGAAACTTGGGGGGAACTATTTTTAATAAAGAATCTGAAGTCAGGTCAGGGGGGAGTATGGACACTGCTGCCTTTCACCGAAATTGGATCTGGTGGGTGTGAAGTAATTTTTTTACCTCCTTATTCCCCCGATCTAAATCCAATTTAAAAATTCTGGGCCAATATGAAACGATGGATTAAATGCCAAATTAATACATTTGATTAACTTTATGAGGTTTCTTCAGGCTAAATGACTATGGTGTCACACACTGGTTTGTTATAGTAGTTTAGGTTGAATTGGGTGTAATTTTTTTGTTAAAATAACAGGAAAATGACAAAGAGCCACAGCAACGATTTAAGACAAAGGGGAATAGAATATTTAGATGAGGGGAGCAGATATATTGAAGCATCGCAAAATAAGTGTATCAGCAATAGGCATGTGGAATAGAAAAATGGCATAGAAAAATGGAATAGAAAATACAGACAAAAAAGCTGTTATTTTCCTAATAGGCGTGCTTGGCTCAGAAAAAAAGATTGAACTTTAGGAAAGCTTGAAGAGTACGTCAAAGAAACCCAAGATATGACATTGAAAAAAGCCGCTCAAGAATTTGGGGTACACTCAGTTACTGGTTAAAAAGATTAGGCTATAGCTTAAAAAAAATATTTTTCGTGCGTGGAAGAAAACAAATAAAAGAGAAGTCAGTATAAACAATCGATCAAATATATATCGTATCCAAGTCTTGTTATATAGTAATGAAAGCAGCATTGATATGGATATGTGCAAAGACAGAAACTTGGGCAGAAAAAGTGAAAAGTTGGTTGGCAAAAGGAGTGGAAAATAGTATCAAAGAACAAATAGCATTGCCGGTTTGGTTAATAACACGCCGATAACACCAATGGTGTTTAACGGACTTGGGTAGAAAAATTTCTGATCAATGAACTAAAGCTTCGTCAAGGTGTTATTATGGACAATGTCTCTTTTCATAAATAATCTGTAAAATGCAGTATAATTTTTCTACCTCCTTACTCTTGTGATTTGAATCCAATAGAGAAATTCTGGGATAATATGAAGAGGTGGACAATATACTAAATTTCAATACTCTATTTGACGCTATTTCGTGCTTCTTTAAAATGTCTAATTCAACCTAAATTACTTTACTTTCAAAAAATTATTTATCCAGGTGTAAAGTATGTTTTTTACTCTTCCGAATTTAGCTTATTTATGTATACACAACACCAAAAAAACTTAGAAATTTTGGATTTGCTACAATAAGATTTGTTTTTCTATTTTTAGTTGTTTGCTTTATCTTTTCCCTATTCCCCACTATTTTTTAAAAATCTTTGAAAATAAAAGTTCTTCCATGTGTTGTAGAGAAAGCTCAAATTTAAGGTAAACACTTCATCTATTTACGTTTCTTTAAAAAAACGAGATAATTTTCTCGTACTCGGGAATTCACTCTCTTCTTTTCTATGGAATCTGATACCCACTCCCAACACACTTTGAAAAAAGAAAAGCCATTATATCTTGGGCATCGCCAACGGTTAAAAGAGCGCTTTTTAAAAGCTCCCCAAGCTTTACCGGATTATGAGCTTTTAGAGCTATTTTTGGGGTTGTTATATCCGCGAAAAGACACCAAACCTTTCGCAAAAAAGCTTTTAGAACTTCATCGCTCTTTATGGGGAGTGTTCTTTAGGTCAGAGCTTTTCAGCCACTGGGGTATAGTGTGCTTTCATGAGCTTTTTCGTCGTATTTTGATTAGGGAGATTCGTCAAGCTCCCGTATTAAACAATATCGATAAGGTTATTGACTACGCTTATCTTTCTATGGGGCACTTGCCTAAGGAAGAATTTCGCATATTCTTTTTAAATAAAAAATACGAATTGATTCAAGAGGAAACTCTACAAACAGGCACATTAGACGAAGTTGCCTTATACCCTAGAACTTTAATGGGGCGCTGTTTGGAACTGAATGTTTCAAACATTGTCTTAATCCATAATCATCCTTCCGGAGATCCATATCCTTCTAAAGCAGATATAGAACTCACCAGAGCACTAGAAGCGGCATTGCTTCCTTTTCAAGTTCGTATTTTGGATCATATTATTATAGGAAAATATGCTGCTTTTTCTTTTCGAGAAGAAGGGTATCTAGGGAACTCTCCTATTAGCCTTCACAATACCTCAGAACACCAAGAAAAAGCCGCCGCTAGAGAAGAATAAAATCCTTCCAAAATCCTTCCCAATATTAGATCTTGGAACAATACATTGTTTTTCTTTAATTATATAGTAATCTAGGTTGAATTAGATATTTTAAAGAACCACGAAATAGCATCAAATAGAGCATTGAAATTTAGTATATTGTCCCCCTCTTCA